>NZ_QTWM01000019.1:0-4798 GCF_003461125.1 Roseburia sp. AF22-2LB | reverse complement strand
ATTGTTTACGAAGCAGGGATTATTCCGTAAATATAAACAGTTCTCTTTTGTCAAAGGCTATGGGAGATGAAAAGACAAAACAATGGTTGGAGTATAATCTATCTTTAATACCGGAAAGTATCGAAAAATTGAAAGCTGCTCAAAGTGCTCGTGGCTGTAAGGTACTGAGTGTAACGGATACAATAAATGGATATGATAGCATAACAGAAGAAGTACTGGTAACAGATGAGGTTGATCCGGGAACAGAAAAAGCAAGGAAAGAACTTGAAGAAAGACTCGAGAAAAGGAAAGCAGAAAAGAAAGAGACAGAGGAAAGACTGGAAAAACAGCGTGCCGAAAAACAGGAGCAGGAAGAACGGCAATATAATCTGAAAATTGATGGAAAAGATGTGGCAGACCTAACAGGAAAACTGGTGGAACTGCTAGGTACTTCAACTTCTACAGGAGTGACAGAAAATGGAGTTTCGACATTTGATGTGCTGGCATAGAAACTGATATGAGTATGCCGGGATGTATTGACATGCAGAATGTATTTTTATTTCTTTCAGTGGGACTGGTTGCGATTAACCTTATCCTTATGGAGTTCATGCAGAATACCATTGAAAAAGAAGAGAGAATAAAAATTACGGTACTTACGGAACAAAATCAGAAAAATCGTATTGCAAATTATCAGGACCGGGAAGAAATCTATGAGCGTCAGCGAAGAAAAATGTACGATTATAAAAATCAGCTTTCCACAATCCAGACGTTGATTAAGAATGGACACACAGATGAGGCACTTTCATTTACGCAGAAACTGACAGAGAGCATAGCGGTTGAGATGTCGGCAATCAACACGAACCATCCGGTGGTCAATGCTGTTTTAAACCAGAAGTACCGCAGCATGCAGGAGAAACACATAGCGGTTATCCTGAAAGTAGGGGATTTGCAGGAGATTTGTCTGGAAGAGGAAGAGATTGTGATTCTGCTTTCCAATTTACTGGATAATGCAATCCGGGAGAGTGAAAAAGTACTGAAAAATACCGGAAAAGCGGTCATTCATCTGAAATTAGAGTGCGAAGATCATAAACTGATATTTGCGATAAGAAATCCGGTGACAGAAAAGGTGGAAATTGAAAATGATACGATAAAGAGCAAAAGAGGGGATCATCACGGTATTAGATTGTTAAATGTAAAAGCAGTTGTGGATAAATATGGCGGTGATATGGTGCTTTCCTGCGATGAAAATGAATTTAAGGCAGTGGTCATCTTGTAAAGAGATGGTCTTTGTGTGCGTAATATGGTCGTTTGATGATATGGGACTAGGAGAACAGGTTATTTTATCCGATAAAAAAATAGAGGAAATAAGTATGTTATGAGAATTTTAAAGAATGAATATGATAAATGGATAAGTATATATAGAGGTTAAAATATATGCAGAGAAGGTAGAAAATATGAGGTGAATTCATGGGAATATCGATTTCAAATGCAACGAGTTCTGCTATTACAAAATATAGTGTATCGCTGAGAAGTGGAGAACCTGATTGGTCTATGATTCCAAGTGCAGGGAAAAGCAATAAGTCACAGGCAGAGTTTGTCTCTGAGATTAAGGAACTGGCTCAGAGAGCTGCCAACACTACGAGTAAAACGGAATTAGAATCTATTCACAGGCAGAGAACAAGGTTATGTGCAGAATACATATCCGATGTATCCCCTGACAGAAAGGCATTATATCAGCAGGCTAAAAATGCGGTAAAAAGTCAAAATGGTAATCCGAAATGCAAAGGAATCGGAGAATTATCATTGCTCGATTTTCTGGAGAGGGCAGAGGGGAAAAATAACAACCTTGCGCAAAAGAAGTTTGCTCTGGCGGGAGGAGGCACACTGGAATGTCCGATTCTGACAGGCGAAGGATATGGTGCCGACATTTCTTATCAAGGAACAAAAGTGTTGACCTATCTGGGAGATAGTTATGGATGGGGATGCGAAAGAACTCCGGCTGAGCGGGAAAAGGAAAGAGAATTTTACGGAATTTACTTCAATGAATACCATACGCAAAAGAATGCCCAAAGCTCAGAATTGAAAGAACTGCCGAACTATTTGGAAGAGAAAACGTCTTTTGATAGGAAAGCGTAAGGATATAGGTAAGATAACAGGTTTAATATGGGAGGATGTTTTATGTCAAAAATAACGGATTATGCTTTTTTGTTTCAAAAATCATTTGGGACATCAGGAGTAAATGCAATAGGCAGTTTTCAGTTGTCCCAGTTGAACAGCAGTTCTGTTCAGTCCAAGTTAAAAGCTGCCGGGATTAACACAAACAGCAAACAATATAAAGCCGCAGTAAAACAAATGATGTCTGCTGGAAATGGTGCAATGTATGGCAATATTCAGGGAATAAAAAATCTGATGAGTCATTATGACAAGGATGGAGATTATATCAACCCTGTAAATGGACTGGCAGGACTTTTAGTGACAGATGAAAATGAAAGTTCGAGAAAAAGGATCATATCAATTCCGGATAGTAGCAAAGAAGAAATGTATGAACTGACAAAAAAAGAGTTCCTGCGTGAAAACGGTGTCCACAATGGAGATACAACAAAACGTTCCGAGGTATATAACAATTTGTACCGCAAAATGCAGAAAAAGGACAGATTGGCTGCCGGGTACACCCTTGAAAAATATGAGAGAATTTACAGACAGGCATTTTATGATGCCGCAAAAAAGGCTGATCCTAACTGGGAAATTGGTAAGCCAATTAAAGATGGTGCATTAGATAGTGTTACAAGAGAATTGGCAGAGTCGGGGAAATCTCCTGCACAGGCAACGCTTGATACTAAAATTTAACATATCAGGTATATTTGAATAATTAAAAAGAGAAAATTTTGAGCTGATTGGAGGAACAAAAATATGAACATTAGTTCTGGTCTGAATACCGTATCTTCATTGTACGGTCAACAAAAAAGTAATTATATGAAAGCACCTGCATCTGCGGAAAAGACATTTTATACGGCTGAAACACCAAAGGTATACCAGATATTCACAACAGATAATATGTTGTGGACAGGAGGTAATGGTACAGGTCTTTCTTATTGCCTTAAATATGCGGATGATTCGACGGATGAAAATCCAGTGGTGTTAGCGAAAGGTGTGGATGAAAACGGGAAAGAGTTTGAGCAAAGAATTTATATCAATGATGTTAATCCATCAAATGCTACAGTAGTCGAAATGCGTGCATTGGAGGCACATTACAAAGTGGAGAAGCAGGGAGGTTTCACGTCTCTGCCGCTTGAAGCTGGTAATATGGGACTTAACGACAGAAGAGATTTTATCGCAATGTTCAAAAAAAGCATAGAAGATTTAAACAAATTGGGAAGTCAAGAGCTTATGTGGCAGCAAGAGGAGCAAAGATACTGAGTTATAATGTTATAAGAGAATGTTGGCAGTTGTTATGAGACTTATATAAGGTAGGAGATAATATGGTTACTTATATATTTATAAATCACTTGGACCATATAAGGAAAGTGATTGCAAATTCCGAATGACAGAGGAATATCAACGAAAAAATGCAATGGAGGAAATGCAATGGGTATAACAGGCGTAGGAAGTTCTTATAATTTTGTTTATAACACAAAAACAGGTAAGCTATCTACAAAGGATGGCAGTAAAAATGAATTTGTTGATTTTTGCAATGGAGATGTAAAGGGAGAAGACACAGAGACACTGAATCATTTTGATGAGCATACAAGATATCAGTTTACAAGAATGCTGTTTGCATATGGAACCGGAATGACCGGACAGAATCCTTTTGCCAATGATGAGAAAGTCGAGATTACAGCGGATATAGACAGTGCAACCCATACTTCCTTTTATGTGAATGGGCAGAAAGCGTTTACGGCAATTACGGGTATGTCATATCTCCCATCCGAGATTCAAACCTTTGGAACCGTACAGCAGCCATTTAAAACCAGAGGGTACAAACCATATGATCCCAGTACAAACAGTATCACGATTGGGGTTGGAAGCAGATTTAATCTTGGAAATGGATACAGCATGACGGTACAGGAAGATTTTGTCTGGGGCGAGGGCTATGGAAACGGAAGCAAGGCAGATGATGAAAGATGCAATATGATGATAGGTGGTCTGAACTCCCTGATACATTTTGCGGATCAGCAGTATTTTTCAAGTATGACAGATACATACACCGATTATATTTTAGATTTTCTTGCGTCACAGGGAGTGGATACAAGCAGAGAATTTGTGATAAACGGGACACATTGCGAACTGGTAAATGGGAAAATAAGTGAAGTTGGTAACGATTATGTGGTGCCTAGTTCCATTCAGCAGAAAGCAGTGAAAAGATATGAAGAAAGTATGTCACAGCTTTTGAATAGCGGAACTTGGTATAGATGGTCATAAAAGTAATAGATCACTTGGACCGTTATGGAGAGTGAATAGATTCCGAATGACAGAGGAATGAAAATAATTGGAGGTTGAGATGATGCAATCAATATCAAGTTATATTAATCCCAATACAAGAGCACTTACATCTAATTATAAAAATACAGTTATTAAAGATAAGGAAGCATATAATGGGGCGATGTTGCAGCACTTACTAAATCCGGTAGAGGATCTGGCACAAGCGTTAAAAACACCAATAAAATTGGCGAAGGGTGCTTCAATTAGCAGACAGAATAATTCTGTTAATATTGCAGAAGGACAAAGTATTCGTGTTAATGGAGGTCATGTGCTTACGGTTACGGCGCATAGCAAAAATGGCTGGTGTTGAGGAAAATGATATTGACAGGCTTTTAGCCAA
>NZ_QTWM01000018.1:0-8449 GCF_003461125.1 Roseburia sp. AF22-2LB | reverse complement strand
TATTTTCAAGGCTTGAAAGCGGTTTTCATCAACACATTTTGTCCTATAACTCTCAAAAGATTATAAGGAAATCATCAGATAACGGATAACAAAGAGTGCGGATAATACTACTGTGATAATATTTAACTCCTTGAACTTTCCGGTAAAGATTTTAATTAATGTATAAGCAATCAATCCAACGGCAATTCCGTTTGCGATGGAGTAGGTAAGCGGCATCATGATTAATGCAAGATATGCCGGAATTGCTTCGGATACATCATCAAATTCCATATCTTTGATAGCACTTAACAAAAGACCACCTACGAAGATTAATGCCGGTGCTGTTGCACAGGATGGGATGATGCTTACAAACGGAGCAAAGATGATTGCTGCTAAGAACATGATTGCTGTAAATACAGAAGTCAGTCCGGTTCTTCCTCCCACGCTGATTCCGGAGATACATTCACCATAAGTGGTAACGGTGGAAGTACCAAATATAGAACCGCCAACCGTTGCAATTGCATCACAGAGAAGGCTCTTCTTTGCATTTGGAATATTTCCATCTTCATCTAACATATTTGCTGATTTTGCAGTTCCGATTAAGGTTCCGATGGTATCAAACATGTCAACCATGGAGAAAGTGATAATCAGCATGATCAAAGTTAAAATTGCCTGTCCTACCGAGCTTCCCATAAATAATTCCCGGAAACCGCGGAAACATGCGAATAAAGAAACATCTGCAAAATCTTTTACCTGGGCACCAAAGTTAATCTGGAAGCCATCAAATACAGTATTTCCGGTGAAAATTCCAAGAATAGTTACTACAAAAATACTGATTAAAATAGAACCGGTTACTTTTTTCTTATAAAGAACGGTGGTAAGCACGATTCCAAAGAAGGCTAAAATTGCACCCCAGCAAGCCACCGGATTTTCAGAAAAAGTAGAAAAATCCACCAACGATACCATGGTACTTTCATTTCCTACAATAAGACCAGCATCCTGGAAGCCGATAAATGCAAGGAACAATCCGATACCCACTGATATGGCAACTTTTATATTTTTTGGAATTGCCATTACAATTTTTTCCCGGAAGGAACATAAGGTAATCAGGATAAATAATGCACCGGAAATGAATACCATTGCCAGTGATGCTTCATAGGAATAACCCATGCCAAGCATTACGGTGTAAGTAAAAAATGCGTTCATTCCCATACCAGGTGCCTGGGCAAACGGCAATCTGGCAAGAACTCCCATTAAGAAGGTTCCTAAAAATGCAGACAGACAGGTGGCAAAAAATACGCCGTTGAATACCTTATCATACATATCGGTTCCTTCAAAAGGTGTGGCAAGCATTGCCGGATTTACCATGATGATGTAAGCCATGGTAACAAATGTTGTGATACCTGCAATAAACTCGATTTTTACGCTGGTACCATTTTCTTTCAGTTTGAAAAACTTTTCCATAATAAACGTCCTTTCTTTTGTTTTATCTAAACCAGTTCACAGACTGGAATAAATCGATTATTTATAATATCCAATAATCCCCGGTTGGTAATTGCCATCTCCGGAATGACGGCAAGGGAAATCTGAAGACTCATGGTGAGGATTGGATTCTTAAGGATACAGCCGTGTTTCCATAAATCAGCTAAAAGTCTATCTGTTTCCTCTACAAATGCCTCCATTGGCTTCTGGCTTAATATGCCAAGTACCGGAAGTCCCACAAATTGTTTCTCTTCTCCATCCCTTACATAAGAAAGACCACCCTGTTTTGCAATCACCTGATTAAATGCCAGCGTCATATCCGAAAGAGAAGTTCCAAATGCAATCAGATTCTGGGTATCCTGTCCTACCGAACCGGCAAATGCTCCCTGCAGTGCTCCTGCCTGGCTGATGATGCCGATTCCGATGGAACCATCTTTCCGGTAACGGTCTACTACTGCACAATACATTAAGTCATCCTCTAAAATGAGTGCACCGTTCTTTACCGGAAGCTTTCTCTCTTCGTGAATTGTCTCTAAGGTTCCGTCCACGATTTTTACAATATTGACTTTTACTTTGCCATCTATGCAGCCTTCCGGCAATGGAATCGTAAGTTCTCCTTCTTTTAAATCATCCCGCTTTATGGAATGGATCACTTCTTTCGGATAATCCATTCGCAGATAAGAAGCCTTTGCAATTTCTCCGTTTACAATAACATCCTGCACCTTAAAGTCTGTTAAATTCTTCACAAGTATCATGTCTGCACGATATCCTTCTGCAATGACACCTCTGTCCTTTAAGCCATAGGCTGCTGCCGGATAAACCGTAGCAAGCTTGATTGCCTGAAGCGGCTCCACACCTTCTTCCACAATCTGCGCCAGTGCATAGTTCATATGTCCATGCTCTGCCATATCTTTTGCTGTAATACAGCCATCGGTAGAAAGTAAAATATGGTCGCTGTCTCCTGCTTTATCTAAGAATTCTTTTGCACTTGCAGGCTCTTTTAAGGAGCCACGGCGGATAATGACATACATTCCTTTCCTGAATTTTTCTAACATTTCCTCCACCGTTACACTCTCATGGTCGGAGCTTACGCCTGCTGCAATATAGGTATCTAAGTCAGCTCCCAATACACCCGGCGCATGTCCGTCTATTTTTAAACCTTTTTCTTTTCCATAATCTAAGATTTCTTTTAAAGAAGCTTCCTTTGCAATGACCCGGTTATAATCCATGGCTTCTGCAATTCCATACATGCCATATTCTTCCACCATCACTTTGACATCGGAAAGCATCACCTGTCCATAACAGTCTTCATATCCCGGTGCTGACGGAACACAGGGAGATGCCATCCAGACCGGTGTAAGATCTGTCTCCTTCATCTCTTCCATCAGATATTTTGCACCTTTATGTCCTAAGACATTTACTGCATCATGAGGGTCTAAGACTGCTGCTGTGGTTCCGTTTTGTATCAGTGCCTCTGCAAAAGATGCACTGCTTAACATGCTAAGCTCCACATGGGTATGGGCGTCAATTAATCCCGGCAGGGCAGTAAGCCCTTCCCCATTGATTACCGTAAGATGCTCCTTTTCTTCTATTTCACTGGCATCAATATGCTCTGCAATTTTCTCAAAACGACCATCTTTGATATAAATATCGCCAGTTTTTATCTCATTTTCCAATACATCTGCAATTGCTGCATGTTTAATCAACAGGCTCATAGGATTCTTTTCCTTTCTGAAACAATGGTAGTTTCTGTAAAAATGTGATATCTGTCCGCTCTGCCGCTTTTCCCTCTGCCAGAATTGCAAGCCTGCTGCAAACCTCGCCTCCGGCTTTCTGCACCAGACGTTCTGCCGCAGCCAGGGATTCTCCTTTTGAAATCACATCATCCACAATTGCAACTTTCTTTCCCTTTAACTTCTCTGCATCCGTTTCATCCAGAAAAATGTCCTGATTTCCTTCTGTTGTAATGGAATGCACCGCATCCTGGATAAATGATTTCACATAGGACTTCACGCTTTTCCGGACTACCACAAATTCCTTCATATGAAGCTGCTTTGAAATTTCGTACGCCAGGGCAATTCCCTTTGCTTCAATGGTCAGGATAATTTCCGCTCCATTGGCAAATGCCGCCAGTTCCTTACCTGCTTTCTCAATCAGCTCTGTATCACTGATTACCACAAAACTTGCATACGCTGTTCCATCTGACAGTTTCACAAAAGGCAGTTCACGTTTCAGACCACATACTTCTAAATCATAATGTTCCATTTTATCTATATCCTCTTATCCATCATTATATATCCGCCGGAGAATGTTCTGTCCCTTCGGATGTATTGTAACTATGAAAAACACGAAAGGTACAACACGTCCCCGTATTGCACCTTTGCTTACATACATTTGCATTATAATAGAAATTGTTTTATAATAAAAATACTATTTTTACTTGATTTCTATAATATTTTTATTATATTGTGTGGAGGGGAATTGTAAAGAAAAATATTTTATTTCAATATAATTAGCCGGTTATGCAGGAAGATTATTTTATCTGATATGAAATGTCTGCAGTTCTTAGTTACATGTTTTTCTTGATTATAAACTGTCTTTCCATTGCTTTAAGAGGATAACTGCTCTGTCCGCCGAGTACGGATGCTGAATAATGTCTGCAAGGGGCACTAAGAATTTCGACCTATAACTGAATAAGCCTGGCAACCGGCGCAAATTCACATCCATGTTCATATGCGCCTCGCTGGCACTTCCCTGTGCCAGCGTTGCCGGATGCCAGACGAAATTTCAAGTGCCCCTAACAGCCCTTAAAATGCATCCGTACTTCGGCGAACCGGGAAGTTATCATGTCAAACATTGGAAAGACTGTTTTGATAACAGAAAGAAAAACATGTGCTTTAGAACTGCGGCATTTCATATCAAAAATAATCTTCCCTGCATACCCGGAACTATATTGGAAATCCTATATTTTTTACAATCCCCCCTACAAACCACATAAATTATATTTTCAAATGATTCCTACAAAACAAAAGAGGTATTTTATTATGACATTAGACTCCTACCGTAACTTTGTAACCATTGTAGATTGCGGCAGTATCGTAGCAGCTGCCAATAAGCTTCTGATTGCACAGCCTTCTTTGAGTAACCAGCTAAAAAATATTGAGAAAACCTATGGTGCGAAGCTTCTTCTCCGGGGAAACCGTTCTTTAGAGCTGACGGATGCAGGAAGAATCTTTTACAAACGTGCCAAAGAGATTTGCATGATGGAAGAGGGCTTACGAAATGAATTGCTGAATCAGAAAGCCGGCTTCTCTGAACTGTTGAAGATTTCAATTCCAGCCGGTAACTCTCCTTATTTTCTGCACAAATTTTTTGATGCCTTTATCGCAAAGCACCCGAAAGTAAATTATGACTTTTATGAGATTCCAAGCGAATTTGTTATTCCGAATGTCTTAAATGGAATTACGGAGATTGGGCTGATTCGCTCTGCCGCACCCGGACATGGTGCGCTTACACTTTATCCCTATGAAAGAGAGGATATTGTTGCGCTGTTTCCAAAAGACCATCCCCTTGCTAAAATCAAAGGAAAGCTTTCTGTCCCGGACCTTGCCAACTACCCGCTGGCAATTCCTTTTGACTGTCTGGATATTGTTTATGCTTCTTTTGGACACTATCTTCTTTCGCCAAATGTTTCCATGATTACTTCTCCGAAAACCACTGCCATTGAATGGGCGCGCTCTTTTGGAAGTGTAGCCTTAGTCTCCCTGACGAAAGAGGACATACGTGAAATTAAGGATATGTGCATCAAATATATTTCCGATGAAAACCTCTATATTATGAGTGCTTTTATTATCAGCAAAGACCGGCACCTTTCGAAGATTGCGAAGGAATTTTTGCAGGTGCATGGTATTGAAGTTTCTTAAGGTGCTCGCCAACTACGAGAAACACGCTTTGCGAGTTTCTCGAGTTATCGCGGTGCTCGTCAAATCTGCATGCAAGCATGCGATTTTTCTCGCTACTCGCGTAAAAAAAGAGAATCTATAAAAGATTCTCTTGAAAGAGGCGACAACCAGATTCGAACTGGTGATAAGGGTGTTGCAGACCCGTGCCTTACCACTTGGCTATGTCGCCATATTCTGTTGTAACACTTCCAGTATATGCAGTGGCACATTTTTTATGCCTCATATTCCGTTCGTGTAATGACTCCGACGGGAATCGAACCCGTGTTACCGCCGTGAAAGGGCGATGTCTTAACCGCTTGACCACGGAGCCAGATACGTTCCAACGACCGTCAGAACGTGTTTTAGTATACCATAGAGTAGTGGTGATGTAAAGCGTTTTTTAAGAATTATTCGTCATAATTTTGCTGGAGTAATTTTGCTCAAAATTTTGTCTCAAAATTATTCTCTTTAAGGGTACACTTCTTTTCCCCTTCTGTCCATCTTTTAAAATTTTCTTCTTGACATTACTGTCTTAGTGTATTATTGTAGTAATACAAATAAAGAAGGAGATATGTTTATGGAAACAATATTGCAAACAACGAATCTTTCCCGGCAATTCGGTAAGAAGATGGCTGTAAATAATGTAAATATGACCATTCACAAAGGTGATATTTACGGATTCATTGGAAAAAACGGTGCCGGAAAAACAACTTTTATGCGCCTTGTTTTAGGTACTGCTTTCCCTTCCAAAGGAGAAATTAAATTATTCGACGGCGAGCCTTTCGATAAAGCCAGACGCAAAATCGGTTCTTTAATCGAAGCACCTGGACTTTATAAAAACTGTACCGCCTATGAAAACTTAAAGCAGTTTTCCTTAATTTACGGTGGCACCGATGCAGAGATTAAGGAAATCCTTTCTCTGGTTGGGCTTGCTGATACCGGTAATAAAAAAGCCGGCAAATTTTCCCTTGGAATGCGCCAGCGTCTTGGTATTGCCATTGCACTTCTCGGCAATCCGGAGTTCTTAGTCTTAGATGAGCCGGTAAACGGTCTTGACCCTGCCGGAATGAAGGAAGTCCGTGATTTGATTTTAAAGCTGAATCATGAGAAAAATATTACAATTCTCATTTCCAGCCACTTATTAGATGAGCTGTCCAAAATCGTTACCAGATATGGAATTATCAACGACGGTATGCTGATTGAAGAAGTTACTGCTGCAGAATTAAATGAACGCTGCCAGCACAAACTGATTTTTACAGTAGATGATGTGCAGAAAACAACCGCTATTTTTGCAGAAACTATTCCGGCAGAACAGATTCGCATTGCCGGCAATCAGGTGATTCTCTCCTCACATCTTGAGGAAGCCGCTGAATTAAACAAACGTCTGGTTCAACAGGACGTTGCGGTAAATAGTTTCTGGGTGCATGCAGAAGGACTTGAACAATACTTTATGAAACGGATAGGTGGTTAATATGGGACAATTATTTAGATTTGAATTTCGAAAATTATTCCGTCAGAAGAGCTTTTACATCTGTGGCTGTGTGTTAATCGGATTAATTCTTCTGACCGCAGTAACATTAAATATGATTTACAGTTTATCACAGGGAAATATGGAAGCTGGCGGCGTAACCGTAAGTGCTTCTGACGATGGATTCCTTTATACCGGCATATATATGCTGGTTGGTGCAGTTTCTTCCAGCAACTTTACCATTATACTGGCTGTATTTCTTTCCCTCTTTGTATGCAGCGACTACACCAATGGCACTTTAAAAAATATCATTGCAAGAGGCTACAGCCGCACCCGCATTTATGCGGTAAAATACATGGTATCCTTAGCTGCCACAACGGTTTATACCATTGTCTGCTGGCTTACCGGATTCCTTGCCGGCACTGCATTCTGGAAAGTTGGAAGCCTTTCCGGTACCACAGGAGATCTGGTTATCACCCTGCTTTTACAGCTTCTTGGTAACTTTGCATATACCTCCCTTTTCTTCCTGATTGCAGTTCTATTTAAGAAAACAGGCGGTTCCATTGCAGTCGGTATCATCGGTCCACTGGTTTTATCCATGATAATCTCACTGGCAGACACCCTGACCCACAAGAAATCCTTTGATTTTGCCGACTACTGGCTGGATAACTGTATGGTTGAGACTGCAACAGACCTTATGGCTTCAAATATGATTACCCGCTGTCTCATTTGCTTCCTTATCTATGCGGTACTGTTCTATGTAATCAGTATCTTCGTAGGAAGACGCAATGAAGTGTAACTATATGAAAAACTCTTTATGAGTTATTCACCATAAGAACTTGCTACCGGCAGCTTCTTACGGATGCTGAGCAGCATAAAAAACTCCCGCAGATATGTCATGATATCATGAGCAAAATCAGTTCATCATATCATGATGTTATCTGTGGGCGTTTTTTTGTGCTATTTTTTAACGCTATTCTTCAGTGATACTTATAGTGCTATTTCTTAACGTTACTTCTAATGCTGCTTTTTAACGCCATTTCTTACACCTATGACAATTTCCATTTTTCATTTGCCCTGTAAGCTTGTTGCCTGTGTTCACCGTCATTGTGTTTTCACTATCCCGGAAGAGCTTCGTGCTTATTTTCTCAAAGACAGATCTCTCTTAGATTGCTTATTCCATCCTGTCCGCGATGTTGTCCTTCGTACGTTTTCTAAAATGAACAAAACGGAAAACTGCACTATTTACCATTCGCTTTTTTGTCATGTCATTTTTTATTTCCAGTTCATTATACATTATTTCTGACGATTTAAGGAATTTCCTATAAATTAAAAAACTCGATAGCAAAATCTGCTATCGAGCAATTAACTCCCCGAGTAGGACTCGAACCTACGACAGCGCGGTTAACAGCCGCGTGCTCTACCAACTGAGCTATCGAGGATTATTAAGTTAAAGAATGACGTTCGCCTGAAATCAGGTAACGTCATTGTTAAAGGTACATACCTTCAAAACTTCATACAGATTATTTCCGAGTTGCTTTGGTCAAGCCCTCGACCGATTAGTAACAGTCAGCTCCAC
>NZ_QTWM01000017.1:0-10197 GCF_003461125.1 Roseburia sp. AF22-2LB | reverse complement strand
ATTGTTTACGAAGCAGGGATTATTCCGTAAATATAAACAGTTCTCTTTTGTCAGAGGCTATGGGAGATGAAAAGACAAAACAATGGTTGGAGTACAATTTATCGCTAATACCAAAAACAATAGAACAGTCAAGAGCTTATGTGGCAGCAAGAGGAGCAAAGATACTGAGTTATAGTATTACTATAAATGGATATGATAGCATGAGTTCTGTAATGTGTACTCAAGATGAAGTTGATCCGGGAACAGAAAAAGCAAGGAAAGAACTTGAAGAAAGACTCGAGAAAAGGAAAGCAGAAAAGAAAGAGACAGAGGAAAGACTGGAAAAACAGCGTGCCGAAAAACAGGAGCAGGAAGAACGGCAATATAATCTGAAAATTGATGGAAAAGATGTAGATGACCTGACAGGAAAAATGGTGGAATTGCTAGGTACTTCAACTTCTATAGGAGTGACAGAAAATGGAGTTTCGGCATTTGATGTGCTGGCATAGAAACTGATATGAGTATGCCGGGATGTATTGACATGCAGAATGTATTTTTATTTCTTTCAGTGGGACTGGTTGCGATTAACCTTATCCTTATGGAGTTCATGCAGAATACCATTGAAAAAGAAGAGAGAATAAAAATTACGGTACTTACGGAACAAAATCAGAAAAATCGTATTGCAAATTATCAGGACCGGGAAGAAATCTATGAGCGTCAGCGAAGAAAAATGCACGATTATAAAAATCAGCTTTCCACAATCCAGACATTGATAAAGAATGGACACACAGATGAGGCACTTTCATTTACGCAGAAGCTGACAGAGAGCATAGCTGTCGAGATGTCGGCAATCAACACAAATCATCCGGTGGTCAATGCTGTTTTAAACCAGAAGTACCGCAGCATGCAGGAGAAACACATAGCAGTGATCCTAAAAGTAGGGGATCTGCAGGAGATCTGTCTGGAGGAGGAAGAGATCGTGATCCTGCTCTCCAATTTACTGGATAATGCAATCCGGGAGAGTGAAAAAGTACTGAAAAATACCGGAAAAGCGGTCATTCATCTGAAATTAGAGTGCGAAGATCATAAACTGATATTTGCGGTAGTATGAACAGACAATGATATTCTGTATTTTAGAAATATAATATTTTTCTGTAGGATCAAATAATGTTAGCTTTGATGTTATTGGAGCGTCACCGGAAGAATGATATGGTTATGCAGGTCCGGTAGGAAAGAGTGGACTAGAAACAGCTAATGATGGAGAAACTTGGTGGGAGAAACGTCATAAGCGGTTGGAGGAATTTATTGAAGAACAGATTGAAAAAAATCAAAAGGAACATTTGATAAAACGTAAACAAATGGAAGATGTATATAGAAGTCGGACATATGAAAGTAAACAAAGACTGTCCAATCTATTGAATAACTCAAATGCTAACAGTGATAATGTCAATATTCAGTCATTGGTGTCAACAGCAGCTTCTAGTTATGAAAAGAGCATTGAGATGGTATCTCATGATAAAATCTGAATTATTACATGATTATAATCAAATTATTGGATGAACAATAATTTTGTTTATAAAATATTAGAAGAAGGAGGTTGGTGATATTATGAATATATTTTTTAACAGCCGAATAAATGCTAATCAGTCATTGCTTAATGTTCTGTTTGGTCAACAGCAAAAAGCGGCAAGCAGTCAAAACACTGGTTGTAGAGGCACAAGAGATACCTTAACGATAAGTGCATCGGGAAAGGAAAAACTGACAAAAAGTACAAGTGGAAGAACACATAATACAAGTATTGACAGTAGCATTGACTTAAAGTCCTATATAGTTTCAGCAAAAAAAACGAATCAAGAGCTCATTGAGAATGCAGGAACACAGATTAATGCGAAAACAAGTGAATATATGAGTACAGGTAAAGCATTTAGGGCGGCATTAACGGAAAAGTATTCTAAGCTTGCCGCAGAAGCAAAAACACATTCTAACCCAGAAAATTATATTCATTCCAAGTATTTTGATAAGAGTTCAGAGTATTACGAGACTAATTTGACTGATACAGAACGTAGGATTGCATATAATTATGAGATGCAGATGTGCCGGACAGGAAAAATAAATGGTGTAAATTATCAGGATTCTTTGTTCAGGGGAATTGAAGTGGACGGCGACAGTGTAGATTCGGATAAAATCCAATTTGAAAGAGCATTGGTAAATTCGCAGATTTCAAATATTTTAAAGCAGGCTGGTGTCGATACATCTTCTATTACGAAAGATTGTACTTTTACTGTCGATCCATACAGTTACGAGATAACGGTAGATGGCGTGGATGAAGAAACAAAGGTGTTGATGCAGAATGCTTTAAATGTAGGTAATAATGGGAAAAATCTCTATAAGCATATCTATTATTGCTCAACACAAGATGGCTGTGAGAGTTCTCAAGTAACAGAGGAATCAAAGATGAAATACGAAGCATATCATCAGGTTTATAGTTATACAGGATATGAATTAGACAAACTTGAGGAAAAAAATGGGACATATTATACGGAGTCGGGAGAGAATATATTAGACTTAGTGGATAGTGCAGTTGAAAGTTCCGGAAAAGTTCCGAAAGAGTTTAAGTAGCAAATGAATAATTGGATACATGACCTGGTTTCAACTATTTCAACCAGAGGATGGAACAATGTGCCAGATATGACTTTAAGCATTTTATATGGAAAGAGCAGCTTAAAGGATATGAACCAGTTGATTACATACCAGTATGAAGCTGATCGTATGAACAGACAATGGTATTCTGTGCTTTAGAAATATAATATTTTTTTGCAAACTGGTTGAAAAATTACGAAAAAAGGAGAACCCTGTATGGGAATTGGAATCATTCAGAATCATAGTCAGTATAAGAATATTTGTGGTAATTATACATATCATATGCCGGCTCCGGTATGCCAATCAAAAATGAAGGACTTAGGTGATGAATTTGTTCTGACGGAAAAAATGATGGAGACAATAATCTTTATCGTAATGCTTTTACGGGGGCATCTACAAGTGCAACAGTAAAAGGATACGGTTCGGGAGTTGTGGATTTATCGTTATTGAACATTGGCACCAATAAGAACAATCGTTTTATTGGTTTATTGAGTAATGACAGGGATGAGGAATATCGTCTGGCTGGCTATGTAGAGGAATTAGATCGTTTTTTGAATAAGGTATCAAATGGGAACGTAACAGTAGATGATTTATGATGTTCTGGCTTATAAAAAGGAAAATGGGACGATTCCAAGATATCAGATTCAGATGGATGTGGGAGGCAATTAAAATAAGTAGTATAGGAAGTCAGTAGTGCATGAATAAACTGCTGACTTCTTTTTTTGATAGATACAGTCACTCCCAGGAGCGTGTGCCGGATAAAACAAATTAACAGGAAGCAGATAAAGCGATATATGTGATATTCTATTTCACAACAAAAAAAGGTCTGTTCACAACATGGTGGCTAGCTATTTAAAGAACTTTTCCGATATTATAAATATAATTGTATGTAAGTAAGGAAGTGACAAGATGCAAATAGCAATCTGTGATGATGAAAAATCTATAGGATTGATATTAGAAGAAAAAATAAAGAAATTATTGCCAGATGCAGTAATAGATAAATATTTATCTGGTGATGAATTGATTGCAAGTGGTTGTGAGCCGGATATTCTATTTTTGGATATTCAGATGCCAGGAATGGATGGAATGGAAACGGCAAGGATTCTGCGTCAGAAAAATGAAAGAATGGTATTGATATTTGTAACTGCTGTGGAGGAGTATGTTTTTCAGGCATTTGATGTTGCAGCATTTCATTATCTGGTGAAACCGTTTTCAGATGAAAAATTTGAGGAAGTTGTGAAACGTGCAGTCAGAAGCATTGAAAAATATTCTGAAAATCAATCGGATGAAAAATACATGATGGTGCAGTCCGGAGGAAGCCATATGAAAGTGTTTTTGAAGGATATTGTGTATGCTGAGGTATATAATCGAAAAGTCATTATCCATACACGGGATACGAATATTGAATATTATGGAAAATTGCAGGAACTGAGTGAAATTGCGGGAGCAGATTTTTTTCGTACACACAGAGCCTACCTCGTACATTTCAAATATGTTCAGAAATATGATGCAAATTGTGTGACGATGGAAAATGGAACTGCATTGATTGCAAAACAGAATTATTCTGAGTTTGTAAAACAATATTTGAAATATAATCAGAGGAAAGGAAAAGAAATCGGATGAGTTTGGTAGAAAAATGCTGGATGGTTACATCGAAAATTTCTGTTATCGCACTCCTTATGATTACAGGAATCTATTTTGGAAAATTTGTTTGTCCCTATATAAAAAAGAAAAAAGGGGCTGTGGCAGTCAGTATTGTTTATATTACGATTATGCTTGTTTTATATATGATTCCGCCACAGATTGATAATTTTTCCGCATATCTGATTGGAGTTATAGCAGCGTTTCTTGTGATGTATGCAGAGGACAGAAGAAATATATATCAGAAAATATTTCTTGCAATTACGTTCTTTTCTATCCGATGGTTAACGGTTGCAATGGCAGCCAGACTTGATGATCTTGTTACAAAAGCACTTGTATTTCGGAATATGAGTGCAGAAAAAGTGTGGTTGCAATACGGACTATATGTTGGAACCAGAGTTTTGGATATTGTACTTTGTATTGCTTTTATTGCGGTTGCAATAGGACTGATCAATAAAGCGTATATATACAAAAAAGATGAAATGAGCATCAAAGAGATGGTAATGCTTATTATACCTTCACTTGTAGGCGTCACTGGGTATGGCATTTTACAATATTATCTCATGATATACGAAAGAGATACTGGAAAGAACTTGATTGTTACATATGGATTTTATGGAGCTTTAAGCTTTTTACACTATCTGATTTCCATAGTTGCTATTCTTGTTGTGATTGTAATGTTTCAAAACTGGAAAGAGATGCAGGAAGAACAGCGGGGACAAGAGCTGGTATTAAATCAGATCAGTGATATGAAAAAGCATATCGGGGAAGTCGAAAAGTTGTATCGGGATATCCGCTCCATGCGCCATGATATGGGAAATCATATACAGACACTGGAACATCTGGTGGCACATAATAATATGGATGATGCTACAGAATACTTGGAACATCTGAAAAATGAATGGGACGAGGTATCTCCGGAAATAAAGACAGGAAGTCCGGTAATTGATGTCATTTTGATGGAAAAGCTGAGAGAAGCAAAAGAAAGGCAGATTCGGTTTCTGTCGGATTTTCATTATCCGCAGAATACGAAGTTAAATGCATTTGATCTGAGTGTGATCATGAATAATGCCTTGAATAACTGTATGGAAAATGTAAGTGGAGATGATCCGTATATCAGTATTTCTTCTTTTCGGAAAAACAGTATCTTTATGATAACCATAAAAAACAGTTTTGGGGGTCAGCTTAATTTTGGTGATAGCGATTTGCCAGAAACAACAAAATCTGGGAGGGAACATGGAATGGGTCTGAATAACATTCGCCGGGTTGCCAGAATGTATATGGGAGATATATCTTTGGAGCAGGGAAATGAGGAAGTAATCCTTAGCATTATGATGCAGGTAGAATAAAGAAATAAATTGGCACTATGTATTTTGCAAATTACAGAAATATGTAGTGATTTCTTGATGCTTCACAACGAAAAAAGGGCGGTTCACAACATCACGGTTTATTGTGAAGAAAGATATGCCGAAAGAAAAAATAAAGAGAAATCATGTTATACAGATTTTCAGGAAACGGATTTCAGAGTATTAGCTCAAGGAGGACAACGAAATGATGAAAATTAATGGATTTAACGGAACGAATACGCAGACAGGAGCAATAGGAATGGCACAGGCGAATGATTCTGTGAGTAAAAATATTCAGAATCAGATTGCAAATGCACAGCAGAAATTGCAGGACTTATCATCAAATGAAGAACTGTCATTAGAGGATAAGATGAAGAAACGTCAGGAGATACAACAGGAAATTACAAATCTCAATCAACAGTTAAGACAGCACCAGATTGAACAGAGAAAGGAACAGCAGAGTAAAAAATCATCTATGGATGATATGGTGGCTGGTACAAAAAATACATCTGCAAAGAAAGGAACAGGCTTGTCACAGGCAGGTATGCGGGCAATGATTTCCGCAGATTCATCTATGAAGCAGGCAAAAGTGCAGGGTAGTATGGCAACACAGATGGAAGGAAGAGCCGGTGTGCTTGAGTCTGAAATCAAGCAGGATGCAGGAAAAGGCAATACCGAAAAGAAAGAAGAAGAACTGGCAGATTTGCAGGCAAAAGCGCAGTCTGCAACAGCATCACAGATGTCTTCACTTTCAGATGCAAATAAATCTATGGAAGAAGCAGCAAAGGCAGACAACCGTACAGATGCAGCAGAAACAAAGAAGGATCAAACGCAGAAAGCAGAGAATACACAGGAAAATGCAGATACGGCAACAGATGCATCAGAGAATGCAGATATCAAAACAGAAACAGCAGAAACAATAAAAAATCCAGCATCAGAAAGTGGACAGTCGGTAGTATATACACCGATCGATATACGTTTATAGTTCGGAAAGGAGGCTGGTGTTATGTCAGAAATCAAAAGTTTTAGTGATTATACAAGTAAATATAACAGCAATGTAGATTTTTCAGCGTTGTTTAGTGGAACGTCAGATAGTTCATCAGTAGGCAATACAAATATGCTTTCTGATTATGCTGCAATCAAAAATGGAAGCTATGGAAAACTTATGAAAGCATATTATGCAAAACAGGATGCTGAAAAATTATCGGGAAAAGGTGATACTTCACAAAAACTTACCTTGATGAAAACAAGTGCAGATTCTCTGAAAAAATCAGCAGATGCTTTGAATGACTCTTCTCTTTGGGAAAAAAAGAAAATAAAAAAGAAAGATGAAAAAACGGGGGAAGAGATTGAGGTAGAGGATTATGACTGGGATAAAATCACCAAGGCAGTAAAATCTTTTGTTGAAGATTATAATGATGTAGTTAAGGAAGCCGGAGAATCTAATACAAAGGATGTATTGCGAAATGCTTCATGGATGACTGGAATGACAGACAAAAACAGTAATATGCTTGCCAAAATAGGTATTACCATAGGAAAAGGAAACAAGTTGGAATTAGATGAGGATGCTTTAAAGCAGGCAGATATCAGTTCGCTGAAAACGGTCTTTACAGGATATAATTCTTTTGTAAGCAAAATATCGCAGAAAGCAACTGGTATATCGAATGCTGCAAACCGGGCGAGTGCAACCTATACAAATAATGGTACGTACTCTAAGACGGATGCTTCTTTGACATCGAGCAAGATAGATAAAGAAGTATAGAAAGTGTGGACTAACTTAGGGAGGTTGCTATGAAAGTTCAAGGAAATAGGTATATTAATAATCCAGAGATGATAAAAAATAAGGTTGAGAAGAAAACAACTGTTCCTCAGAATATTATTTCGGAGGATGATGTGAAAATCAGTGATTCAGCAAGAAAGTTAGTTGAGACTGCTCGTAATAAGGTATCGGATTTTCATACAATGCATTTTTCATCTATTAATGGAGAAATAAGAGAGATACCAGCAGAATATAAATGTGAAAATTTATTCAAATTAGATTTGAAAGCAACTTCCATTTCTGGAGAACAAAGTGCGTTTGAAGGCTGTTCGGAAAATCAGTCAGAGGTTTTTGGAAAATGGCTGGACGAAAATGCTTCTGAATATTTGACAGAAGATGAAATGAAAGATTTAAAAGAGAAGATTAATGCAATGACAGCAGATGTAGATTCTTTGAATGCTCAGGAGGGATATAGAGGAACTTCTTATGAATCTGTATTTTTGTTAAGTGCAAGTGAAGTGGGGCTAAGGAAAGTAAATGAAATGTATGTTCCAGAGCAATTTCAAGCTGGTTTTTCAGACATGATTGACGAATATGTTCATTTTAATGATTCGGCACGTAATTCTATCATGGAGAAAATGACACCAGATTACATGGTTGTTGGAATTGGAAGCAAAACAGAATCTTATAAGTACAAGTCAGAAATAATCTCAGATGAGACAGCTTTTTATACAAATGAGAAGAAAGAGATAAGTGGTATCTGCAATCAGTTTTTAAATGGTAAAACAGATCAAAAATTATTTTGTAATGAGATGAAAGACCGTTTAAATGATTACTATGGAAGCAGGTATGAATTAAGGAATCAGCCAGAAGCTGTTGAAGGCAGAGTAAATAATATGCTGGACAAATTGCAGCATATGTTTGGCGTTTAATGTTGAAAAAGGGTTTGGAGACTAGCTATGAAGACAGTAACAGATGTAAACACAGTAAACCAGCTGTTGACATATTCAAAGCAGGCAGAGGCAGGAATACACCAAAAAGCAATACAGATGTTGCTTGGAGCAGGAAATAATAAAAAACAGGACAGTTTAAGTATTTCTGATGCTGCACGAGGCTTTTCAAAGCAATCAATAGCTGCACTGATAGATAAAAATGCGAATATTTCTAACAGTGAATTGGCTTATTATTTTGCAAACTATAATAATTCAAGTGCTATTTTGAATGCAATCAATTTTGGGGAGAATGTTTCCTGTGGATATAATTCTGATTTTAAGGAGTACGGGGTTATTTCCTTTGACCTTAATGGGAGCAGACAGGTAGTACCTAATTATGCAGTACCGAAAATGAATACAAGCACCATGTCAGGCATTTGTGCTGCAAATAATTCTCTGGTATTAAGTAATAAAAGTTATTATTCATGGACAACATCAAGTGGCGGTAAATATACATGGACGGTCAACAATGGAAGGATAGGCTGGGCAGCCTCGGAATCGTTGCTTGCAGAGAATACAAATCAAAAAGGGACAAATTATAAGTGGGAAATGTGTAAGGCAGGCAATATCCTGTCTGATCTGGCACAGGGAAAGAGTGTGTGGGGGTATCTTTACAGCAATGAGGAGGTATTGTCCGTCTGTGAGAAAGTCGGGATTTCTCCGGGATTCTTTTCTATAGAAGCGGGAGCAGGAAAACACACTTATTTATTGCAGGAATCAGGAAAGACCATAAATGTTGACGCAAAGATAAAACAGTTAAATGATATAAACTGGATAGAAATCGGATTTAAAGAAGGAGATACGTTTTCCGTTTATGGTAAAGAGTATGCTATTGACAGCAGTGGGCATATCAATGTTTCGGCAGAAGATGAATTTACATCAACGGAAATTAAATATCCAAGTCGTTCAATATAATAGAAATTATTTTAAGTTTCAATAACAGGGAGGTAGGATTATGGCAATTACAGGTATCAATAACAGTAGTTACACATCGTATTATGCTTCAAATTACAAGAATACTGTTAAAAAAACAGATAGTGAAAAGGATAGTACAAATACAAAAGACGGCAACGTGACAACAAGTACAGTTGAATTAAAAACATCACGTCCCGGTGTGACAAAAACAGAGCAGATTAAGACAGGGTATAGTAATGTAAATGATTATTCAAAATACTTGCAGGGAAAATACCATTATGTGAATACGGGAACGACTTCAATGCAAGGGGTTCCGACAACAGTATCCGTTTCAAGTGCATTTTTACAGAAGTGTATGAATGATCCGGAAAAAGCAAAGTATCTGGAGGAAAACTTAGCAGCCATTCCAGATTGTGCCAAAAGTGCGGTTAATGGATGTTTGGGCACTTTGACAAATCTGAGTTATAAGGTTGATGAAAACGGAAATATTTCGGTGGCAATATCTGGTACAAATGATCCAGATGGGAAAATAGCGAAAGAGAATGCTGAACGAAAAGCAAAAGAGAACAGAGAAAAAGAGGAAAAAGTAAAAGAGAAAAGAGCTGCTAAAAAAGCAGAGGAAGAAAAAGCTGCAAAGAAACGTGCAGAAAAATCGGCAGAAGGAAAAGAAACGGGTGATTATACCTTATCCGTAACTGGTAATGATGTAAAAAGTATGACACAGAGCCTTGTAGCAGAATCTGTGAGTATTTCTGCACCTGATAGATCAAGTTTTGATATTAAGGCATAAGAGGGTTCGGTAAAAGGAAAATATCAAATCAATGCATTAGTTGGAAGTGCTTGTTTCCTATCATGGCATATCCAAGCTAACGATAGCAAAAATGGCTGGTGTTGAGGAAAATGATATTGACAGGCTTTTAGCCAA
>NZ_QTWM01000016.1:0-10611 GCF_003461125.1 Roseburia sp. AF22-2LB | reverse complement strand
GCAGCCAATAAAACTGCTACGCTTAAAAGTCTAACTTTTTGGGGTCACATCAATAACCACAATCCTCTTTTATAACTTGTCCGCTTCTTAAAATTAAGCAAGTTTTGTTTTTGCAAGCTCTGCCAATGTTGCAAATCCTTCTGCATCATTTACAGCCATCTCAGCTAACATTTTACGGTTCATATCAACACCAGCTAATTTTAAACCATACATAAATTTGCTGTAAGATAATCCATTCATTCTTGCTGCTGCGTTAATACGGGCAATCCATAACTGTCTGAACTGTCTCTTTCTCTGTTTTCTTCCTGCATAAGAACTTGTTAAGGCTCTCATGACAGACTGTTTTGCTACTCTATACTGTTTGGAGCGTGCTCCTCTGTAACCTTTAGCTAATTTTAATGTTCTATTATGTTTCTTTTTAGCGTTTAAGCCGCCTTTAATTCTTGCCATGTTCTATTCCTCCTTAACCAATTCTTATAAATATGGTAAAATCTTCTTCATATTCTTAACATTTGTTGCATCTGTCATTGCAGGTTTTCTAAGATTTCTCTTAGTCTTAGTTGTTTTCTTTGTTAAGATATGTCTCTTATAAGCCTTGTTTCTCTTTAATTTTCCTGTTCCTGTTAATTTGAAACGTTTTGCTGCTGCTCTGCTTGTTTTCTGTTTTGGCATAATTTATTCCTCCTTAAAATCATTATCTTTTCTCTGCCAGCACCATACCCATGCTTCTGCCTTCCAGCTTTGGTGCTTTCTCCACTACTGCAATATCTGCAAGTGCTTCTGCAAAATCATCCAGAATATGTTTGCTTGCCTGTACATGTGCCATTTCTCTGCCACGGAAACGAAGTGTAACTTTTACTTTATTTCCTTTGGAAATGAACTTTCTTGCGGCATTCATTTTGGTATTCAAATCATTGGTATCGATATTTGGAGAAAGACGAACTTCTTTTAATTCAACCGTTTTCTGTTTCTTACGTGCTTCCTTCTCTTTTCTTGCAAGCTCATATCTGTATTTACCGTAATCGATAATCTTACATACAGGTGGCTTTGCTCCAGGAGCAATCTTTACTAAATCAAGTTCTGCTTCCTGTGCCAGCTTATATGCTTCTCTTGCTGACATGATACCTAACTGTTCACCATCCGCGCCAATCAGGCGGACTTCCTTATCTCTGATTTGTTCATTGATCATTAACTCGCTAATGGTCGTACACCTCCAAAATTAAATTCACCACAGCTTTGCCAGACAACTTTCCGTTTATTTCCGCAAAAAAAGTGGATAGACAGACTATCCACTTCAAAATGATTCGCTCATTGCATACTCATTATAAACACTTAGTCACTTGATTGTGCTAAGGTGAGAGTGGATACTCTACTTTCTTCAACTTGCTTATAGTACCATATGTCATTTCGTTCGTCAAGCATTATTTTTACCGATATTCGCTTCTGATATTTTCCGCCCTCTCAATAATCGTTTCCGGGAACCCGGTAAAGGAAAGCAGGCGGATTGCATTCTGGGAATTTGCCGGTCCCTTCTGCAATTTATAATCAAATACAATATCCGCTTCTCCAAACTCTTCGGAAAAATGATAATTGTCATAACCAATTTTTTCAAGCTCCGTCAATTCCTTATCATGGGATGCCACAATTGCAATGCAGTTATGATGTGCCAGATATTCCATGATTGCTTTTGAAGCTGCAATACGCTCCTGGGTATTGGTTCCTCTTAAGATTTCATCAATAACACAGATAACCAGTTCATCCTCCGACAAAGCATCCAGGATACGTTTTAAATATTTAATCTCTTTAATAAAATAACTGTCACCGGATAAAATATCGTCTCTTACCGCCATGGAAGTAATCATTTTTGCATGAGGCAGATGCATTCTTTTTGCGGTGCAGGTATGAATGCTCTGTGCCAGTATCACATTAACAGCTATGGTCTTGATAAAGGTTGACTTACCGGAAGCATTGGAGCCTGTGATAATGCAGTTATGCTGAAGTTCCATAGAATTGGTCACTGCTCCATGAAGCAGCGGATGATAAATTTCTTCCATCTCAAGCTGCTTTGTTTCCTCATATTCCGGTACTGTCACAAGAGGCAGACTCTTTCGGAAAGAGCCTGTGCTAACCGCTGCATCCAGTTCTCCTACCACCCAGTAAATCTTAAGATAAGCATCCTGGTTATCCATAAACTGATTCAATACTTTCATATAAGTAAGGATATGCCACTGGGTTACTCCCAGCAGGAAATCCTGCAGCATTTCAAACACATCTCCCATGGCATTTCTGCTCTGGATATTTAGCAGAAATGCCTTCTTATCCATTTTGGCAAATACCGGAAGCAGCGGTGCCAGTTCCTCACATATTTTGTCTTTCCGGTATTCCTGCTCCAGTTCTCGTGCTACCGTAATCAGGTATGCCGCCGTTCCCATCATATGAATCTCCTGATCAAACTTCAGCCGGACCGTAAAGATATACACCGACAAATTCACAAGAAATACTACCACCAAAGCTGACAGAGCATATATATTATGAAATACGACTGCCGCCACAACAACTACCATCAGCAATATCCGGAGCATCTGATAAACCCAGAGATTTGAAATTGCAAAATCCTCTACTGTCTGGATAAAGGATGGAATATAGTAAGCCTCGTCTCTCTTTCCAAGCTTTGACAAAGTTTCTTCCAGATGATAGCGTTTTTCATCATCTGCTTCACAAAAAGCTATTCTTTTTTCTAAAAGCTCCTCTTCTTCCTTCGTCTGCTTCGCATAATGAAGCTTTGCATATAAAATTTCTTCTCCCATAGTGGAATCACAGTTGTTGATTCTCTGGTACACATCATCCATATTAAGGTCATTCCATGTGACCTCATCCACCTGCTGTGTTCCACCCACAGTATCCAGATAATTTCTTATCAGTTCTCTTTTGAATTCCTTTTTTTCAGGTTCTTTTCCATATTTTTCTTTCAGTGTCCGTTTGCAGCGGTTCTTCCAACTTTCTTTTGTCTTAATTGCTGAATAAGTAAATCCTGCAATCAAAATTACTACAAGGATTGCTGCTTCCATTTCTCCGCCTTCCTACTACATGATTCTAATGGTATCTATCCAGTAAATATTATCTTTATCCATAATTCCATTTACAGTAACGGTATCTCCCGCATGCAGGAAAATCAATTGTTCATTATCAGAAAACTTCTGCCAGTATACCATACCGTCGTCTCCTGCCAGATAAACATAAGTCTCTCCTGCAATCTCAACATACTGCATTTCACTGATTACAAAAATTCTTGTCTCTGTCTCACCTTCCGGAATTATTTTTCCCTTGGCTGCTGTCTGTGCATTACCTGCAGTACTGTTGCTGTCCCCGGAAGAATTTTCTGCCTCTTCCGGATTCCCAGTGTTTTCTGTACCGTCACTGCCTGTCATCTTACGATACTTTGCAAAGCACTCATCGAGACTGGCTGCTGTTGTTACCATATTATAAGATTCTACATTTACCATGCCATAAAGCTTCACTATGCCGCTGGCATCTTTTAATACCATAATATAAGTCGGCTGACCATCTACATTAATCAAAGACGGGAAAGATGCACGGTATCCTTTCTCCTGCACTTCTCCTTCTGCAGCAGCCATTGCAGAGCTTTCATCTGCTCCTGCAATACTGTAATAATGTGCTTCTGAAGTCCGCTCATTTACCAGTATAAACCCGATATTGGAGGCATCATCATTGACGGAAGTAACTCCGGTATAAATCCAGATATCCCCGTCTTTGGCAACATAGCCGAAGTTTGCTTCGTAAGATTCCTCATCTCCGTCTTCATCCTCTACTACCGTTTCCGTACATTTCTTACAGCCTTTTTTGCCGAAGATGCTGTTCATAAATCCATTAGATAATTCTCCATACCAGTTATACTGTTCCACCAGAAGATCCCCGTCAAAAACATCATCCATCCAGTTCGGCACTTCTGATGCATCATAATACTGACAGTCTCCGCTGATTGGGTCACAGCTGATTGCACCCTCAACAGTTTCTCCACCAAATAAACCGATGGTGTATTTGTATACACTGGCAATATAGTATGGGTTTCCATCTTCGTCCACTTCAAAATGAAGATTTCCGAAAAGTTTATCCGGGTAATTCATACGGATATGCCTTCTTAAATCCTTGCCAAAGTAAGCAGACGGAACATAAATCATTCCTTCCTTTACCGGAACATACTGTGCCTTCTGTCCTACCGGATCAACAGTTATATAACCTGGAACACCATTTTCCTTATTTCCCATATATTTAAAGAAGCCGGCATACTCTAATGCAGATACTTTCGTTGGTGCCCCCTGATAATCAATCTGTGTGTAGTCTTCCGATACATTATACTGGCTCACCACTTCTGAAAGGCTTCCGATTTCACGATTACCCAGCAATACTGCACTGTCCGTATCCATTAACGCAATCTTTGATACAGAAGATGCTGTATTGATATCGCTGTTAAAATCACTGTCTTCGATGGTCAGGATATCTGCATATGCCTGTGCATGGAACATTTTGCTGCCATAAAATAAAAGAATCAGGAACAGAATTCCGATCACTCCAACTGCTGCAAAAATACCGTTTACCGGCTTTTCCAGCTTTCCTGCAGACTTACCTTCTGCCTTCCTGGCTGCCGATACCAACGCACCTATTATTCCTAACGGGAATAATATAACGCCTAATACAAACAGCCATAAACCTCTGGAATGAATATTCAATGCCGGAAGCAGAAGATAATACATCACTGCCACCCATAAAATATAAATAACCGGAAGCATAATGGACAGCCCCTTTACATGAGGCAGCTTTACCTGCATTGTTTCAAACTCCATTTTCTTCTTTTTCTTTGCCATACCTAATCTCCCTTTTCTTCTTTGCAATTATTACTGTATTATTTAATTAATACAATAGCTCAATTTTAAAATAATGTCAAGTGAAAGCTTTCTTCAAATGGCTGGCAACTAAAAACAGCAGGACGACAAAATGTATTTTCATTTTCTATCGTCCTGCCTGCAATACTTATTTATATTATTTTTTTAAGCTCTTGCTGCTTTGCTATCACGCTTTTTATTCTGGATAACCATACATGCTACTGCAGCTGCGGTAACAGCCAGTGCCAGAATTCCCATTGGAAGATCTTTCTCACAGTCTCTTAAGAAAAACAGCACTGCCATAGCAATTACATATATAACAGCAATGATTCCATCTACTTTTTTCATACTTTCTGCCTCCTGCCTTTATGCATTTCTCTTCTGACGAAGTACTGCCCTTACTACATTATATCCTGCAAATACAATCGTAAGAATCATCATAATCCAATGGATGATACAGTTATCTTCTCCCGCCGGATTTGCTGCCAGAGGAGCTGCTTCATCTTCTAATGCAGTTACTTCCTGTTTTGCATTATCGTCCGTTACATTCGCCAGTGGAACCTCTTCATCTTCTAATACCACCGGTTCTTCTGCATCCTGTGGCTGTTGTGCTGCCTGCTGCTGTCTGACTGGTGTCTGTGCCACCTGGGTCTGTGTAACCGGAGTCTGTGCCTGGATTACCGGTGTCTGTGCTGCTGTCTCCGGCTGTGTATTGTTATCTGCCGGAGTTACCGCTGTTTCTGATGATGCTGGCTGGGCTGGATTTGCCGGCTGTGCCGGTTCCGTTGATTCGGCCGGCTGGGTTGGTTCGGTCGGCTGGGTCGGCTCAGTCGGCTGGGTTGGTTCGGTTGGCCCGGTCGGTCCAACTGGTTCAGTCGGCTCAGTTTCTTTCTCCTTTTCATCAAAAGAAGCATACACTACGGTACTATCATTTAAATCTGCAACATTTACTTTACTGCCATCTTCTAAAGTCCAGCCGGTAAATTCATAGGTTGTTGTCTCTGTCTCTGCCTTTACAGGATCTGTTACAGAAACTTCCGTTCCCTTTACTTCACGTACTTCCTGATATACATTTCCGTCTACCATAAAAGTAACGGTATAACTGTTATCAACAATTTCTCCATCAATATGCCAGGAATTCGGATTAATCATCCGGTACCATTCGATGCGGTAGAATCTTGCATCATCCCCTGCAATGCCACTGTTTGCTGCATATGCATCTAAAACAGATGCAAGGGTTACCGGCATCTTTCCATCATAATTCTTTTCTGCATCAAAAGACGCTGGTGCAGTAAAACCGGACATATCAGTTGTCACTTTCAGCTGATTTAAAGAAACTGCTGCTCTTCCTATATAGTCATAATTTGCTGTTGCATCACCAACTGTTCCTTCCGGACGGACAGTTCCTGCTTTCCGGATGTAGAACTCTGCCTTCTGCGTAAATGTATCTGCTACCTTTACATATACGTTATAACCCTCTGTATTGCGGAAAAGTTTTGTATATGTTGTCACTACACCTGCATTTTCATCCTCTAAAATGAATCCGCGGATTACGCTTTCCTCCGTGGTCGCATAATCTGCTGCTTCTTCTAATACAGCCGGATCTAAAATACAGTTTCCACTTAACAGCAGCAGTTTTCCATTTCCGTATTTAGCATATACTTTTGCACGAATCTTACTGATTCCAAAACTTACATTTACAGTTCCACTATAGTTACCGGTAAAGGTTACGGTTGCCAGAGCAGTTCCCTCTTCTACATTATCTTTGTAATTACCAACAGTATAATCAGTTCCTGCTGTTAATACTTTTCCATTATAAGTTACGGTCACATCTTCTTCACTGAGTGTTACTGCTTTTCCGGTATAATATTTTTCCTTTGCAGCTGCAATCACGCTGTCATTTTCCACTTCTTTCGGAAGAATGGTATAGGTTGTATTTACCGTTCCTTTATAGTTACCGATTCCGGTAATTGCTGCTGATGTCTCTCCTGCATTTGGATTACTTCCACTGTATATTACAGTATAATCTTTTCCTTCTACTAATGTTTTGTCTCCATCCTTTACCACAACCGCAACTGTGCTTCCGGTATACTCAGTATCCTTTGCTGTTACCATTTCATTGGTCAACGGTTTCTGCCGGATAGTAAAGGCTGCTTCATTACTGTCTGCGGATTCAAATTTCTTTGCACTGGCTGTTGCAATTACCGTATAAGTTCCTGCATCCACCGGTGCTTTGCTTAATTTATTTCCTGCCTCATCATAATAAGTATAAGTAATGGAAATGCTTGGATTTTTTTCAATTCCCCAGCTGTATGCATTGGCATCACAACTTAAGTTCTTCTCATCATTACTGCCATTATATTCAAAATCGCTGGCTGTAAGATTTGCATACAATGCTTTTAAATAAGTTCTTACCGGTACAATAAATACCGTCTCTTTATAGTTCTCTGCTGCATCTCCTTCCGGCACAAATACTACATGATGGTCTACATCTTCAAAGATTGCAGTTCCGGTAGTATTAAACCACAGTGTCTCATCCGGGCTCCGCCACTCAAAATGGCCTTCCAGTTCCTGGTTCTCATCATTGACCGCTACTGCCATTCCGCCATTCAGATGGGACTCTCTCAGTTTTCCGGACATATGATTGATTGTTGCAGATGGTTTTTCCTTAATTACTGCCTCTGCCTTATTTACAGTTACCGTATAAGTCCTGCTTCCTGCCTCATATACATCTGTTGCCGGTGTTGTAACCGTATAAGTATAAGTTCCTGCATTTAAAATCTCTTTGTCACAGGTTCCAGCAATACCACTCTTTGGACCATCCTTTACAAAGTTCTTTGCATTCAGTGTCTGGACTTTTCCGTTATAAGTCAGATTTGAAATGCTCTCTTCAAATACCGGAGTTCTCTTACTGATTTTAATGGTATACTCTTCTGTCTCCCATTGAAGGAGCCAGTTCTTATATTTACACTTCAAAGTAACTGTTCCTGTCTTATCTGCAGTTACAGATACCTCTTTCTTATTTGTATTCTTTAATGTTACCTTATTTTTTCCACCGGTAACACTCCACTTGGTTTCGTAAGCAATCCATGCAGAACACTCGATTTTCTTCGTATCCTGCAGCTGCATCTTAATTGTATCATCCTTTTCGGCAGCTTTTACTGTCATCCCGGTTATTCCGGATAAGGACAATACCATCAATGCCGCCATTACAAAAGCTGTAATTCTTTTTCCCAACATTTTGGCTACTCTCATGTTTTTTCTCCTTTTATTCATTTTATCCATTTCCTGTTGATTTATGAATTGTATAACCAATCATAGCCTACTCTGTGTTATAAAAAGCGTTATATTTTTCTATTTTTTCTTTATTCTTCCGAATTGTACTTAAATCTTCCTGTTTGTATTGTATTTCTCCTCGTATCTACTCGTCTGTTCCATTCACCAATACTTTATGATATTTCACATATTTCTTTCCAGCCGTCCGTTCCATGTTGTCATTGATTCTTTCTATCACAAGTCCGCAATTTTCTTCTTCAATACCTATTAAAAGTATCAGATACTGGTTTGTGCTGTATCTGGTATACAGGTCACCGCTGCGCAGGGAGTTTTTCAATGCCTGCTCCAGTTCTGCCCGGATGTATTCGAAATGAACACCGCCTTCAGAAGCATACCCCTTCCCATCGGTAATGGTGCTCATAAGAAGCCACGCGCTCTTTCCCGTACGCTGCAAAACCCGTTTTGCAAAGCGGTAATTTTCAATGAAAACAGGATACGAACAGTAAAATGCTCCTTCCTCTCTCTCTTCTTCCAGCTTCTCCTGTATTGCCTGAATATGAGTGGCATCATCCTCCGTAACACAGCTGCTGATTCGTTTTAATTGTTCCAGCATAGACTTTGAAGGCTCACTGCCAAGCTCTGCCAGCAGCATTTCTTCTGTCTTATGATATAATGCCACCGCCTCTTTGGAACGCTTCATGGCAATCAATGCCTCCATCTGGTATACCTGCCAGTCATCCAGTGGATAAAGAACCGCTGCTTTTTCTGCTATCTCATATAATTTCTGATACTCCTGCTCATCCCGGTAAATTCCGCACAGTCTCTTTACACAGGACATATATAATTTCCGGTATTTCGTTGCCCAGAAAATTACCCATTCCGATGCTCCCAGTGCCGGCAAAAATTCTCCACGGTACAGCCTGACTGCTTCCTCTAATTCTGTTTTTCCAAAATCTTCCGCCTGTTTCAATGCATGCTCTGCCTTCTCTTCAAAAGAAATGCAATCACAACGATACGGAATTTCCGGTGTCCAGTAATAAACTCCCTTTCGGCTTATAATATAATCGCTCTCCGGCAGTCCCTGCTCCTTAAGCAGTTTCCGCACCCGGAAAAGAATTGCCCGGAAACTGTTGGATGGGTTTGCGACCTCCTCATTTTCCCATAGTCTTCCCACCAGTTCTTCCCTTGTTACCCCTTCTGTACCCGCATGCAGAATAATCTGAAGCAGCCGGTTCGTCTTTGTCGTTGATTTCCGGTCTATGATAAAGGAATGATTTCCATATTGCATTCGAAATGTTCCAAGCATACTTACTTCTAAAATTTTTTTCATGCTTCCTGCCCCCCTGCAGATTATTTTTCCTAATTGCAGTATAAAGGACTTTGTTTTTATACGCAAAAGATTTTTCTCATTTCTTCCGGATTGTCAAAACGAAAGATTACTCTTATAATCATATTCATAAATAATTCTAAAAAATAATTGTTTCGAGCTGTTAGAAAGGATTATACCATGGAAACAGGATTTATTGATTTACATGTACATTCAACCTGCTCTGACGGAACTTTTACTCCATCTGAGCTGGTTCATGAAGCCAGACGTCATTCGATATATGCCTTTGCCCTTACTGACCACGACTGTATCGATGGTATTAGAGAAGCACAGGAAGAAACCTTGCGGCTTAACTCCCCGGATGCACCGGAAGTCATTGCCGGTGTTGAACTCTCCTGTGAACTGGATGATCGTGAAATCCATATGGTCGGGCTATATATTAACCCGGACGATAAAGTATTTAATGATAAATTAAATGCATTCCGTTCTTCCCGCACAGACCGCAACCGCCTGATGGTTGATAAACTGCAGCAGGAGGCACACTTTGCCATTGATTATGACAGTCTTATCAGAGAATTTCCGGATGCAGTCATTACAAGGGCACATATTGCAAGATACCTTGTAAATCATGGTCTTGCCAAAGATATGAATGCAGTATTCAGTAAATATATCGGGGATGACTGTCCTTATTATGTAGACCGTCCTAAAATCACTCCGCAGGAAGGTATTTCCCTGATTCATCATGCCGGTGGTCTTGCCATTTTAGCCCATCCGGTACTCTATCGCATGAATGCAGACCGATTGGACGCTCTGGTTCAGACACTGGTAGAAGAAAGCCATTTAGATGGTATTGAAGCCGTCTATTCCAGCTACCAGCTTGGTGACGAACAGAACATCAAGAAGCTTGCACAAAAATATCATCTGCTTATTTCTGGTGGCTCTGACTTCCACGGAAGTAACAAACCTTATATTTCCATGGGAAACGGAACGAGACATATGCCGATTCCTTATTATATTTTATCGGATATTAAAAATGCGCTGCATTGCAGATAGCGGGTTATAGGACAAAACGTGTTGATGGCTAATCCCATTCTGTAAAAGATTTAT
>NZ_QTWM01000015.1:0-12812 GCF_003461125.1 Roseburia sp. AF22-2LB | reverse complement strand
TTTACAGTAACCATATTATCCCCCTGCCTTATATAAGTCTTATAATCTGTATCTTTAAATTCCTCCCGGCATTTTATTCTCTTATTTTAGATGCCAGTACGGTATAAAATTCTTTTTCCTGCTGCAGATATGCTGCCCTTTCCTCTGTAACTGCTGCCAACGGATTTTCTATTCTCTCCAATACTTTGTCGATAGCTGCTAAACAACTTTCTTTCGTTTCACCAAAAATATTGTCATCACCACCTGTCAGAAAATCCTGCTCTACAGATAACTGCGTTAATGTACTGGTTACATCCGTCTGAAATGGATTAAAACCAGTTTCTTCCAATGTTTCCTGCCACGCCGCCTTTACACTCTCCGGCACTGTCTGAAGGTAATAATCACTAATATATGCAATCTGCTTTTTGGTCTTTTCATCTGCAAACTGGTAGATTCTGTTATTCGCTTTTAACTGTTCATATGCCGCCTGCGCATCACTGTTCGCTTCTGACTCATACCAACCATCTTTATTTTTGCTATATTTCATACCATTGACCGTAAAATCTTTGGAAGTGTCTACACCCAGATAAGACATAACATCCGTAATTCCCTCTGTATACCGGGCATATTCCTCCTTTGAATGTGCTACAGTAGTCATTGTCCCACCTGCATTTCGCAGCATGGATGCCAATGCATCTGCCATTCTCTGTGCTTTTACATATGATTGTGTATCATACGGATTATCTCCACCAGAAACCTCTACTCCATGCGCCGTAACCGTAAGCACATGACCTCCATTAACACGGATTCTTTGCCCTTCCGCAATATTAACAGAATTATTCTGTCTGCTAAGTGACGAACTCTTCGCCAATTTTATAGGTGTTTTTAACACTTGAACCAAATCTTCTACCGGATTTAGTAAGTGCTGCGACATCGCCTCATTATAGGTTTCCTTATCTTTAATAGCTGTATTTTTGTAATTAGATGTAAGTCCTCTTGTATTAGGATTAATATAACTTGATATTGACTGCATTGTCTCAATCTCCTTCGTTTATTCTAAATTCTCTTTTCCTTCTATGTCCAAATAACTAAGCCTTATTTATACTTACTATTTGCATTTGGCAAATTAAGATATGTATCCATACTTTTCGTCCAAAGCAACGATAAGTCAAACCTTCCCAATTTGTTTAAATCTTCTATGCTTTTTTTGAACATTGCGATAAAATCTCTTCTGTCGTTAAGTCCCATATTACCAGCTTCAAGCGGCAGAGACGTGAAACCTCCCTGCTTTTCCACTTTGTAATGTGCCTCCAATGCACGCATTTCGACTACTGTAGCATTTGATGGATTAACATCATTGATATAAATTCTTTGCTCAAACTCTTTCCCGTTTTCATCCACACCTTTCGCTAACACCACAGGATTTTCATCCGTCAAATCATCCGCATATTTAAGACAATAAGAAAGACCTGTTCCATTACCTCCCGTCCACAACATATTATCTGTTGTGAATATCTGATATACCTTTGGTGTTTCTGCCGTATAAAATGTCTTTTCCGCAGATGCAGGTGCTTTCATATAATTACTTTTTTGTTGACCGTACAATGAAGATACGGTATTCAGACCAGAACCAATATACATATTTCTGTTCCTCCAATCAGCTCAAAATTTTCTCTATATGCCAGTCCAGTTTCCGCCTCAACTTTTTTGGATAAAAGTGTTTTCAACACCTAATCCCATATTAACTTTCCACGGTTCTTCTGTCAGTCGGAACCGCACCTGCTCTCTCCTATGGAGTCCAAGCTTACTTTTTCTACTATATTCAAATAACTAAGCCCTATTTATGCTTACTGCTTGCATTTAGATAAGTATTCATATTTCGCATATAAAACATCTGCAAATCATACCTTCCTAATTTATTCATATCCTGTATAACCTTTTCAAAGCTGGATATAAGGTCGCATCTGTCATTTAATCCCATACACCCAGTTTCTTGCGGAAAATAACTGAGACTATTCCCCTTGTCGACGTTATAATATGCCTCCAAAGCACTCATTTCAACATAAGAAGCATTTCTCAAATTAATATCATTAATGTTACTCTTTTCTTCAAATTCTTTTCCATTTTCGTCAACGCCTTTGGCTATCACTACAGGATTATCCTCTGTTGACTCTTCTGCGTATTTAATATAAAACGAAAGACCTGTTCCATTTCCACCTGAAAACAACATATCATCCGTCTTTAAATACACCTTCACTGATGTCTGAGAAAATGCCTCATTTTCGGCAACATATGTTTTGCTATTATTTTACTGCTTTCCAAATACTTCCGATGCACTTTGCACTCCCGAACCAATACGCATTTAATTACCTCCTTCTGATGTTGTATCATAATACTTTCCTGAAACTGTACTCATACATATCCGAATACATGTTATCATGGGGTTGGGGCGTCAGCCTTCTGTCCAATGCCGCCATATCCACCGTAAAACCGCTGTCTGCCACAGAGAAAGCGCCATTGCTGAATTGAAACTCCGAAGTAAAATCGGGAATCCCCAGATCACCGCTTGTCCTGTTATGTCCTATAATATTTATCAATGCATCCTTTATCCGCTCTATCTTGGCATTGTCTTTTGTTTTGTTGATCAGATTAGCGGCTTTTTCCGGCAACCCGCCAATTTTTCCGTCCGGTGTCAGATAAAAGTTCTCCAGAGAAATATCTTCTCCCGTAACCCCTTTTAAGTAACGCCTGACTTCCTGCACATCCGTGGCATACTGATAGGTATTAGACGACAGATTTCCCACACTGTCAGCAATTCCTGTGTAATACTGATACATCCGGTCACTGTACTTTTCTTCTACCAGTTTCTGAACCTGTTCCCGGACTTCTTTATCTTCGATACCGCTCACTGTTACATTCCCATTGCTTTCAATCTTTATCTGCATTCCCTCCAGCTCATCACGTGAGATACCTTTGCTTTCCAGATCCTTTACAAAATCCTCGGAAAAATCATGTTTCAGTTCCGCCTTCTGCTGTGCTTTCTCAAAATCTTTCAGGTTGGCAAAAATTTTCACATACTCCATTTCCACATCATCCAGTGTCTTTCCTTCTGCCATGTCCTGCAACAATTCATCCACTGTGCGCCCGCCTTTGTATTTCTTTTCTTCCGGCAGACTTTCAAACTGCTTCTGGTGGAGTTTCTCCATTTCTTTTGTATAATTTTTCTCTGTATCCATCAGGACTTCATTATATTTGTCGAGGCATTCCCTCCAATTTTCATCTTTCCGGCTGTATGCACCGTGAAGGTTCCCGAATGCCTCCCTTATGGCATCGGTCTTTTCCTGTTCTTTATTTTCCGTAACCTTGAAACTGATTTTATAATAATCATCTGGAGAAACTTCTTCCCCATTTTTGTTTTCTATTTTGATACAATATTTATTGGTATTTGTATCCCAGTTCGGGATGGTCAGTGTTTTACGTCCTTCTCCGTCCCATTCTGCCTTTCCGACCTGATTGCCATATTCATCATATAAGGTGAGGTCATAATCACAGCCTTCCGGCATGTCCATATAGATTTGAACCCCAAAATAATTCTGTATGGTTCGATTAAATGGAATGGAAAAGTTATAGAAATCCACATCCTTTTTATCACTGAGATTTCCTTTCAGACTGCTGGTTTCGTCCTTAATCAGAAAATCCAAATCCAGAAATGTGCTTCCCTTCTTCTTGTCCGAAACCTCATAGGTGGTATGCTGTCTGCGATAAGTGTCATTGCTACCAAGTGTACAGGTATCTTCCTGAAGTGTCATATTTTTCTTCAGTTTCCCTTCAAAAAATGCCACTGTTTCCTTTCCAGACATGAAAAAAATCGGTTTTTGACGAAATGCCGCCCCATATGTAGAATGATTACTGTTTATTTCCATTTCTTATCCTTCCTCCCGAAAAATATCTTACCTGTATTCTTATGCTTTCCTGTCAAAAGATGAGCCTACAGTATAACAGGATTATCCGGTAAAATAATACTGCTTTTCTCATATGCTGCCGCCGCCAACTGGCTATTTAGATATTCGTTTTGTACAGCTTTTCGTCTTGCCTGTGCTCTTTTTACTGCTTCCTTTTCCTGTTCTTTCATAAGTTCTTCCATTCTTTCGTGGCGCTTCTCCCACCAAGATTCTCCGTCATTCGCTGTTTCTGATCCACTCTTTCCTACTGGGCCTGCATAACCGTAACATTCTTCCGGTGACGCTCCAATAACATCAAAGCCAACATTATTTGATCCTACCGGCAAGCCTTGAACGGAATATGCTGAACGAACTCTGTTCAAAACATAGTTCTCATATTCAGGATCATTTTTCATTCTTTCAAAAGCTTCTTCCTTAATCACAATCGACCCTGAAGAAAATGTGGAACGAACCTATCCGCTTACGGGAAATTGAGATATTTGATTCATAACCCATTGTTTATACTCATCCAGTGACATCTCATCTTTTGATTTTTCAGAAACCACGCTATTGTTTACAGCATAGTTTATCCGAGGTGGATAATCAATCGTCACATCTCCCGGATACATCACATTACTTGTATCCGCTGAATTTTTACTTTCCTCTACTTTCTTCACCGCATTTACAAAAGTATCTTTTGATGTAGTATTACTTCTGTTTTTTGCAGAAATTAAGTAACTGTCAGCATACGGATTTCTTCCTATACCATTCACATTTATACCTGCCATTTATGTCCCTCCTAAATAATTATATATATGTCTCATCGTTGTCATTTTCCGTTTCTGTTCCAGTCAATTATAACTTTTCCAATCTTTCCAGAAACGCAACATAGAATTCTCTTTCTTTCATACAAGCCCTCTGAACTTCTATGCTTTTAGGGACATATTCCAGTGGATGGTCTAAATTATATAAAGCCTGTTTCGTTGCCTGAATTGCAGATTCTGTTGTGTTTCCCAAAATGTCGATGTTATCCACATCGACCTCACCCTTCATCTGCTTATTCAGCCTTTGTACCATCATCTGTGATATATGGCTCAACATTCCGTTTTTCTTTATTCCCATACCATTCGCATTTACTTCCTTTGCTGCTTCCATCCATGCATCTTTTACCTCCTGCGGAGCATTCGGACCAATCATATCAAATGCTTTTTCGTTAAAATCCGTATCTGCCATATATGGATTTATACTCTCATTTTCCTGTTTGGCACGTTCTGTACTAAATTGAGGAATATCATTCTGTCTGCGTCTGTTTTCGTATGACACACCATTCATAGAATAGTTGGAACTAATCTGCATATATCAATACTCCTTTTTATTTGAATTGCATTATTATCATTAGGCTTTCGCTTCAAAAACTGGTCTTTTCTCCAGATAATCCGGTAATTCTTTTAATTCAGAATTCATACCATTCTTTACGGCATTATATTCCTTCCAGTAAATGGAATAAAATTCATCTTTTCTTGTAAGTTCTGCCGGAGTCATTTCGTATCCCCAGCCAGCACCGGTATTTGACAATACATTGACACCCTGACCCTGAATTTGAACACCATAACCTCCTGATGTTAAAATAGTGAAATTTAATGTTCCACCTCCTGCCAGTGCAATCTGCTTGTCTGCAAGATTCTGATTTTTTCCCTCTGCCTGTTCCAAAAAATCCAGTAAGGTTAATTCTCCGATCCCTTTACATTTTGGATTGGTATTTTGATTTTTCATTGCACTTTTTGCCTGTTGGTACAACTGCTTTCTATCCGGTGCAACCTCTGACAAATATTCTGCCCTTAACTGCAATACCTGCCTTGAAATAGAGTCTTGTTCTGTTTTATCAGTAGCATTGGCAGCCTTTTGTGCCAGTTTCCTAATCTCACTTACAAATTCAGTCTGCGTTTTTGTACTTTTTCCTTTCGATGGAATATAAGACCAGTTTGGTTCTCCATTACTACCAGAAGTAATTAGCTGTTCCCTTCCAACTGTTCCTATATTTGAAAAAGAGATTCCCATAAATCCACCTCACGGTTCATAAATAAATCTATCCCTTTATATCTACTGACTTTCTGCCACTCTACTCTCTGGTGATGCCATCCAATGCACCAATTTGATATTTTCCTTTTATCGAATCCTCTTATGCCTTAATATCAAAACTTGATCTATCAGGTGCAGAAATACTCACAGATTCTGCTACAAGGCTCTGTGTCATACTTTTTACATCATTACCAGTTATGGATAAGGTATAATCACCCGTTTCTTTTCTTTCTGCCGATTTTTCTGCACGTTGCTTTGCAGCTTTTTCTTCCTCTGCTTTTTTAGCAGCTCTTTTTTCTTTTACCTTTTCCTCTTTTTCTCTGTTCTCTTTTGCCTTTCGTTCAGCATTCTCTTTCGCTATTTTCCCATCTGGATCATTTGTACAAGATGCTGTCTCTATAATATTTCCGTTTGCATCAATCATATAACTCTGATTTGTCACAGTGCCCAAACATCCATTAATCGTATCTTTTGTACAATCCGGAATGGCTGCTAAGTTTTCCTCCAAATACTTTGCTTTTTCCGGATCATTCATGCACTTTTGTAAAAATGCACTTGAAACAGATACCGTTGTCGGAATGCCCTGCATTGAAGTCAGCCCTATATTCATATAATGGTATTTTCCTTGCAAGTATTTTGAATAATCATTTACATTACTATACCCTGTCTTAATCTGCTCTGTTTTTGTCACACCGGGACGTGATGTTTTTAATTCAACTGTACTTGTTGTCACGTTGCCATCTTTTGTATTTGTACTATCCTTTTCACTATCTGTTTTTTTTACAGTATTCTTATAATTTGAAGCATAATACGATGTGTAACTGCTGTTATTGATACCCGTAATTGCCATAATCCTACCTCCCTGTTATTGAAACTTAAAATAATTTCTATTATATTGAACGACTTGGATATTTAATTTCTCTCAGCCTCAATATGATATGTAATTACTATTTTTATTTGTAAATCATAGTACTAACATCATCAAATCTTAATGCTCATCAATAACTGCTCTCTATTAGGCTGAATCATTGTATATTTCTCCTTAAATGAGGTAATTGCACCATACATCTTCTTTCCTAAGTTTTCAGTAATCTCATCCTTCCCCCTGGTTTTTTGCTCCTCAATGTAAGCCGATGCCAAAGTTGACCTTGTGGTAATTTTTGAAATTTTATTCATTTCTTCACCAATAATTCCACGGGCATGCTGATTGGTTGTCTCCATTGTCACAAAGTCATCCACTTTTTTTTTATATGCAGCATCTAAATTGCTTAACTCTTCATCCTTTGTAAGCTTACGAGGTCCATTTTCATCAGCTACATATATTTCTCTGGTTCCATTTTCATAGCCCTTCACAATTTCATCATATAATTCTGCGTATGCTTTAACATAATTATTTGCCTTGTCAGTAATATTTAAGGCACTTTTTCCTGTATCAACATTTTGATTCTGCTGTGCTGCCTTCTTTTGAATTTCATAACTATAATCAATATCACTGATTTTTTTACTCGCTAACAGTTCCTTTCTTTGAACCACATCATCATATTTTTCCTGTCCACTCTGCTGTATACGATTACGATAATACTCCAATCCCTCATTAGAAATCGAAAGCTTCACTGATTGCCCCACTGTATGTTTTTCGTTTGTCTGACTATTTCCTTTCTGTACTTTATCAGTATTTTTTTCCATTATTGAATTCGTATTATTCATGTAATTAGATATTTTCATATCCTATTTTTCCTCCTTAAAACCCATTATCTTAGTTTCACCTCGTGGCTCACAAATAAATCTATCTATAACTTTATATCTACTGACTTCCTGCCACTCTCAACAGACTCTCTTGTAATGCCATCCAATGCACCCTCCGGTATTGGTTTACCAGCTTTCCATGTATGATCAGCGGCTTTTGCTGCTTCTGCAAATGCCTGTCTGTATTGATGTTCATATTGTTCCATTGTCCAGCCTGCTGATAAACGGTCATCTTTATCCATTTTTCTATATAAATTGTTATATACGCTCTCTCTTTTGGTAGTATCACCATTTAAAGTACCGTTTTCATTTAAGAATTCTTTCTTTGCCAGTTCAAACATTTCTTCCCGGCTGCTCTCTGGAATAGAAATGATATGTTTATAACTGTTTCTGTTCTCATCCGTTACAGCAAGTCCTGTTAATCCGGTATTCGGATCAATCCAGTCTCCATTTTTGTCATACTGGCTCATCAGGTTCTTAATTGCCTGAACATTTGTAAACATTGCACCGTTTCCATTTTTCATCATCTCACTCAGTGCTGCTTTATACTTTTTACTGTTTGTGTCGATCCCTGCTGCTTTTAATTGTTTCTGTACAGAACTGCTGTTCATTTGGGACAACTGAATATTGTTGACTAAATTTGTTTTTGATGTTCCAAATGTCGTTTGAAATAAAAAACCGTAGTCCGTAATTCTTGACATAATCGAAACCTCCCATCATTAAATTTTTTATATCTATCATCCGCTTTATTTTTATTTTTCTTTTTCTATCGACAACCCACTTCTAATATTTTACCTTTTCTGCACCAAGTACGATTTTTTTGCACGAAGTAAGACTTTTTACCAAAAAAGAGCACGAATGCTCTTTTTATGAATTGAGGAATAACTCAGCAATAAATTTATTTCCATCACTTTTCAATATTAAATTTCCATCATATTTTTTTACACTGCTCTGAACATTCAGCAGTCCTATTCCACCGCCTTTTCCTTTCGCTGATACCGGAAAACCATTTTTCCACTTTACCTCTCCGCAGTTATTTTCGATGCTGGCAGCTATCATTTTATGGTATGAGCCAATCTTAATCGAAATATATTTCTCTCCTTCCAGCTTCTCTGCTGCCTCAATCGCATTATCTAATAAATTTCCAAAAATAGTTGTAATGTCGATTGGTGCAAGGAAATTCAGATTCACATTATCCACCTTTATGGTTACTGAAATACCTTTTTCCCTCATAACGGATTCTTTATCGGTAAGAAGAATGTTCAAGATCGGATTTTCTGTGTATTGAACCGGAATGAGCGGCTTTAACAGTTCTCTGATTTCCGCTGCATATTCTCCTGCCGTATTCCCCTGCTCTGCACCATATAATCCTTCGATTGCTTTAATATGCTTATTTACATCATGTAATATGTGGACGGTTTGATCATATTTTTTTGTCTGCGTCAAATAGTATTCGTATTGTACCTTTGCCTGTTGCTCTAAAGCGATGAGCTGCTTTTCATAATAGTTCTTTTCATCTGCCATTTTAACAAAATATAAAAGGTATAGATCTGCCAGAACAATACACCCCATATTGACTGCACATAAGTAATTTTCTTCTCCATTTTTAAAATTCTCTACAATTACACCCATGTTAATCAGATTGTATAGGAGTATAATTCCATACATGATGTACCTTGTCTTTGCATAAGGAATATCGCTCTTTTTCACAAACCTGTTTATGAATGTATAATACAAAAAAATAAGTATTACTTTTGAAAATGTTACCTCAAGGCAGTAAAGCATCGTTTCATTCACATTTTTTATATCTGCTGCCTGCAAAATACATTGTAAAAGAATCACTCCTAATGATTCACAAACAGACATGCAAAATACCAATGCCTCACATTCAATGATACGTCTTAACGGTTTATCCATATCCTCATAATACAGAGCATATGCTATTATCCCCGTCAACACGCCCCAGACCACCAAATTTAATATGGAATGATTGAGCATATTGATACAGGTTGTAAAAATCACTGTGACAGTCTCGATCACAATATATACATATCTACTTTGACTACTCTTTTTATACTTTCCATTCATAAACTGGAACAGTATGGTACTTATGATAAAACAGGAAAGAGCATTACATAATATCAGTAAAATCGTATTCATCGTTTCTCCTATGAATTTTTCTGCAAAAATTTATTTACTTCTTCTCTAAAATCGCTGCTTCTCTTTTGCGCAATCTGGAGTTCTTTTCCATTATCCATATAAATAATAAAACCCTTTATTTTTTCAATATGCCTTAAATTAACCAGATTTCCTCTGCAATTCACAACAAAATCATAGGGCTGCAGTTCCTCAACCAGTTTTTCAAAAATGCAGTCATACTCATATGTGATATCAGACAACGCTATCAGTACTTTTCTTGATCTTTTTATGTATTCAAAATATAAAATGTCCCTGAGTTTCAATTTAATCGACAGATACTCTTTCCCATTGCTGTCCGTCACTTTATAAAAATCCTTTTCTGCTCCGGTATCCGGCAGTTGATCCAGCAGTTCCAACATCTGCGTTTCCAATTTATCATATTCCAATGGCTTACATAGAAATGAAAATGCGTGAACTTCGTTAATGACCTGCATACAATATTCTTCATAACTCGTAATATACACTAATTTCACATCCGGAAATTTTTCCTTTAATTTTCTCCCCAGTTTAATACCATTCAGTTCTTCCATCGAAATATCTAAAATTCCGATATCAATGTTGCTGATATTTTCAAGCATTTGATTTGCAGACGCAAATTGCTCAATATGATAAGCAATCTTTTGACTTGTAAAAATCTTATGCAGCATAGTCACTGCACACTCAAGATCTGCTATATCGTCATCACAGACAACAATTTCCAACATAGCACTCACCTTCTTTCTCATTTATATATCGGCTCAATCTTTATTCTGTTTCAAATCTCACCTATAAAAGATATCACATGAAACAAAATATTACGGTATTTCTTCACCAAATACAATTTTTTAACACGAAATACGATTAAAAAAAAGCATTAAACCATTTACCCATGTTAATACACAAAAGCACTGTATCTCAAACTCTTTGAAATACAATGCTTCCCTGCATTTTCTATATCGTCATGTTGATATTATTACTTTACTATCCTGCACACTCTCTGGGAGTGACTATATCTATCAAAAAAGAAGCCAGCAGTTTATTCACGCACTACTGACTTCCTATATTATTCATTTTATTTACTTCGCTGCGTCTCAGACAAGTTTTCCATCTTTAAACACAATCTCTTTTATTTCTTAATATGCTTAAAAAGTTTCGTAACAAACAAGGCTTTCAAGAATATAGTGTTTTTTCACTTCTTTTCCTAATTTTACACCCCAAAGCTCATCCTACATTGTAGTTAATCCCTTTGTGTGACAAATCAGAAAATGTGAATCGGTGACAAGCATCCATTCCCGCTGACAAAATCAGTATTTTCAGTCCTGCTTCGCTGACAAATTTGTCACTGAAATTACAATTCTGCATGAAAAAAGCGGCAATGAAACTATCTTCATTACCGCTAAAAATGAGCGTCTCCTATAGAAATCGAACCTACAATAGAGTCTTAGGAGTTCAAGTCACTACAGAAAATCTATGTTTTTCTTGGTCAACATAAGTCAAGCAACAACTTGATTTTACTGACTTTCCTGTAAATCCATGTCAAAATAAGAAAACTGAAAATCATCCAAGTTAAGCACCTCTCGCTGACAAATGAGTGACACTGTCACCCTGAGGGTTCAACCATTCCGTTCCTGCGAATTCATATTTATGGCTACCATTCTCACTGAATATGCGGTAATGATAACACTGTTTTCTTATTAGATTATCTATATTATAACGTGTGTGAGGTCGGATGTCGATTGTTTTTTGACCATTATTTACTCCGCATTACACGTACTCTCTTCTATGTTATAAAATCAAGCATCTTCTGCATATACACCATCTCCATAATATAAAAAAGAGGAGTCCCCGCAGGTTCTCCCCCGGTCGCAGGCCTCACAGGTTTCTGCAACGCGATCACTGTATTTGCAGTTTATTCCGCAATGGGAATGGGTTTTCGGTCTCCATCCAGACCACTGGAACAGGTTTAAGGTCTCTGTTCCGACCTTATATACATCTTTTATATTTTAATTATGCAAGATAACTTTAGAATCTGCAACAAGTTGTTGCTAAATTAACTGCTTATTTATGAACTCAATTCCGTTACCAGTGAAGAATATCTTTTTGTCCGGTTCTTTATATCCTCCTCACTGACACCATAATAACAATATAAATCTCTGGCTATTTTCTTAAACCTTTTTATGACCGACTTATTTCCAGAGTAAGATATTCCAAATATATTCCAGGTATAATCTACCTCTATTTCCATTAAATCCTCACCAATTTTTATTTCATATAAATGAAAATCCATGGGAATTACATTATCAGGCATTTGGTCAATCAATTTATTTCTAATTTCCATTTCATTCAAAAAATTTTTAACAGATTCTTCATTATGAAAATCTGGTTTTGGAATATCCTTCCTTTGGCCCAAAAGTTCTGGTTTATGCTGCATAATCAAACTAGCTTTTAGATTTTTCTGTCGTTCTATCCAATTTGTTGCGGCAGGATTGATTTCCACTAAATCATAATGATCCTTTGCGTATTGCACCACTTCCGCAAGGGTATGCGGGTTGGCCGCTATTCTCTTTTCTATCCTTTTTCGTCTGGATTGATAGATAGCATTTCGGATTCTAATCTTTAGAGATTGCTTTTGAGCTTCTCCAAATATAAAAACACTTGTGGGACCATCTTCACCATTTATTATAGAAACTTGATTGATACTTTTATTTTTCATAAGTGCCCTCTACTCACAAATCCCGATTATATCGGTGATTCACAATCTTTTAGCCAAAATCGCAGTTCCATAACCGTCACAGCAATTTTATACTTTACTTCGATTTCAATCTTTTCTGGTGGATTGGCTAAAAGCCTGTCAATATCATTTTCCTCAACACCAGCCATTTTTGCTAT
>NZ_QTWM01000014.1:0-38012 GCF_003461125.1 Roseburia sp. AF22-2LB | reverse complement strand
GCAGCCAATAAAACTGCTACGCTTAAAAGTCTAACTTTTTGGGGTCACATCAAAATCCTGCGTCCCAAAAGCATATATTATTATGCTTTATTCTTTACTTCTCTTTATTTATTGCGTAAGAATTCATCAATTCCCTTTGCTGCAGTTTTTCCTGCACCCATGGCAAGGATAACGGTTGCTGCTCCGGTTACTGCATCTCCACCGGCGTATACGCCATCTTTGGAGGTTGCTCCGGTCTCTTCTTCTGCAATGATACATTTTCTGCGATTGATGTCCAGACCCTTGGTAGTGGATGAAATCAATGGGTTTGGAGAGGTACCAAGAGACATGATTACGGTATCTGCCTCGATTTCGTATTCAGAACCTGGAATCTCTACCGGGCTTCTTCTTCCGGATGCGTCCGGCTCACCTAATTCCATCTTAATGACACGACAGCCTTTTACCCAGCCGTCTTCGTCTACTAAGATTTCAGTAGGATTCTGCAGAAGGTCAAAGATAATGCCTTCTTCTTTTGCATGATGTACTTCTTCTTTTCTTGCCGGAAGCTCTTCCTCGCCACGACGGTATACGATATGTACCTCTGCGCCGAGACGTTTTGCGGTACGGGCTGCATCCATTGCAACGTTACCACCACCAACTACAACAACTTTTTTGCCGGCTTTGATTGGCGTATCATAGTCATCACGGAATGCTTTCATCAGGTTATTTCTGGTTAAGAATTCGTTTGCAGAGAATACTCCCATTGCCTGCTCGCCAGGGATTCCCATAAATCTTGGAAGTCCTGCACCGGAACCGATAAATACAGCTTCGAATCCTTCTTTTTCCATTAATTCATCAATGGTAACTGCTTTACCAATGACAACGTTGGTCTCAATCTTAACGCCTAAAGCTTTTACATTTTCTACTTCTGCTGCAACTACTTTTGACTTTGGAAGACGGAATTCCGGAATACCATAGATTAATACTCCACCTGCTTCATGTAATGCTTCAAAAATAGTAACATCATAGCCAAGCTTTGCCAAATCGCCGGCACAGGTAAGACCTGCAGGGCCGGAACCGATAACTGCTACTTTATGTCCATTTAATTTTTCTGCTTTCTTAGGCTTGATTCCATGCTCTCTTGCCCAGTCAGCTACGAAACGCTCTAATTTACCGATTGCAACCGGCTCACCCTTGATACCACGGATACATTTTCCTTCACACTGACTCTCCTGTGGGCATACACGGCCACATACAGCAGGAAGTGCAGATGATTCACTGATAATATGATAAGCTTCTTCGAAGTTGCCTTCTTTCACCTGTGCAATAAATGCCGGAATATTAATGGAAACCGGACATCCTTTCATACACTGTGCATTTTTACAGTTTAAGCAGCGTTTTGCTTCTGCTACTGCTTCTTCTTCATTATAGCCAAGACAAACTTCTTCAAAGTTTGCTGCACGTACCTCTGGCTCCTGTTCACGTACAGGTACTCTTGTTAATCCTTCCATTATTTGTCACCTCCGCACTGACCGCATCCACCATGATGGGTATTGCCTTCCTGCAATTTTAACATTGCACGGCCTTCTTCTGTCTTATACTGAAGCTGTCTCTTCATTGCCTGGTCGAAATCTACCTGATGCCCGTCAAATTCCGGTCCATCCACGCATGCGAATTTTACTTCGCCGCCAACCATAAGACGACATGCTCCACACATTCCGGTTCCGTCTACCATAATCGGATTCATGGATACAACAGTTGGAATGCCAAGCTCCTTGGTCAGTTTACAAACGAATTTCATCATAATCATTGGTCCGATGGCAACACAATGATCGTAACGAACACCTTTATCCCATAATTCCTGTAACTGGTTGGTTCCCATTCCATGGAAGCCATAAGTACCATCATCGGTTGTTACATAAAGATTAGTTGCAACTTTACGCATTTCTTCTACCAGAATTAATAAATCCTTGGTCTTAGAACCCATGATAACATCACAGTCTACCCCATGTTCATGTAACCATTTTACCTGTGGGTAAACCGGTGCTGTTCCAACACCTCCGGCGATAAATACGATTTTCTTTTTCTTTAACTCTTCTATATCTTCCTCAATAAGGTCGGATGGACAGCCCAGTGGTCCAACAAAATCCTGGAATGTATCTCCTTCCTCTAAATATGCCATACGCTCTGTAGATGCTCCAACTGTCTGGAATACAATTGTTACAGTTCCTGCTTTTTCATCATAATCACAGATAGTAAGCGGAATACGCTCACCTTCTTCATCGATTTTCACGATTACAAATTGTCCTGGCTTTGCAGACTTTGCAACACGCTCTGCTTTGACATCCATAAGATAAATCTTATCTGCCAGCTTTTCCTTTTTTATAATAGGATACATACTATACCTCCATACTTTGTTTACATCAACTCGTGGAATTCCAGACCACTAGATTTAATCATATAGGAAAAGTGTCAGAAAATCAACATTTTCCGACACTTGTTTCTTAAAAAAATTTACCAATTTCTATTTTTACTGTGCTGACATTAAAATCCGGTCATTGTCGAGACGCTTTCCTGCCTGGATGCGGAATTGTTCCAAAAGGCTGTCTACCGTCATTTTCTTCTTCTCTTCATCCTTTAAATCAAGGACAATATTTCCGGAATCCATCATCAGAATCCGGTTGCCAAGCTCTAATGCCTGATGCATATTGTGGGTTACCATAAGACAGGTAATATGATGCTCTGCAATAATTTTTTTCGTCAGTTCCAATACTTTCTCTGCGGTTGCAGGGTCAAGTGCTGCTGTATGCTCATCCAAAAGAAGAATCTTCGGGGTCACCATCGTTGCCATCAGAAGGGTAAGTGCCTGCCTCTGACCGCCGGATAACAATCCCACCGGCTGCTTCATTCTGTCTTCCAGGCCCATATCAAGCTGGGATAACAGTTCTCTGAATTTTTCTTTATCGGATTTACGGATTCTGCTGAAAAATGCATTTTCTTTTCCGGATGCACGAAGATATGCCAGTGCCATATTTTCTTCAATGGTCATATGTGGTGCTGTTCCCTTTAACGGGTCCTGAAACAGATGACCAATGACTTTACTGCGCAAAAATTCTTTCTTATATGTAATATCCTCTCCATCTAGAATAATCTGTCCTTCATCTACATAGAACGCACCTGTAATCGCATTAAATGTAGTTGATTTTCCTGCCCCATTACTTCCTACGATTGTTGCAAAATCTCCATCTTCAAGAACCAGGTTCAAATCACACAATGCTTTCTTTTCATTTACGGTTCCCGGATTAAATGTCTTAGATACATGCTTCATTTCTAACATTATCGGTCACCTCCCATTTCCTTTGCATTTGCTTCTTCCAGACGCATATTGTCTTTTAATTTCTTCTGTGCTGTGCTCTTCTGTCTGACAAACGCTGCCTTCTTTTTCAGGAACGGGAATGCAATTGCAATTGCTACGATAATTGCAGAAACCAGTTTCAGTGCCTCTGCCGGAACATTCAGTCTTAATGCAACGGCTACTAAGAAACGGTACAGGCAGCTTCCTAATACAACACCTAATACTCTGCGGAACATGGAGCCTTTTCCGATAATGGATTCTCCAATAATCAGGCTGGCAAGTGCGATGGTTACCATACCGGTTCCAAGGTTGATATCGCAGGATTTCTGGTACTGTGCCAGTACACCGCCGGATAATGCAGTCATTGCATTGGCTACACAAAGACCTACGGTAATTGTAAAGGATGGATTAATGCTGGAGGCTTTTACCATGTCAGCATTATCACCGGTTGCCCGTATGGAAAGACCTAATCTGGTATTTAAAAATGCGGATAAAATCACGCCGATTACCAGTACGATTAATGCTGCCACAATCAGTTTATACCAGCCACCGCCAATGGCATTTTTTGCCATGGTAAATATGGTATTGCAGTTAAACAGGTTTACCTGGGAAGCAAATCCCATGACCGCAATGTTAATGGTATAGAGCCCCGTATTTACAATAATTCCTGCCAGAATCGATTCAATTCCAAGCTTTGTCTGCAGAAATGCTGTAATAAATCCGGAACATACACCGGCTAACATTGCTGCTGCCAGTGCCAGAATCGGATGACCCTGTATCGTTACCATGGCACATACGGCACAGCCTAAGGTAAAGCAGCCATCGGTTGACAAATCTGCAATATTTAATATGGAAAATGAAACAAACAATGCCAGTGCAACCAGGGCGTATATACACCCTAGCTCTAATGCACTTTGTAAAATGGATACTGTAAATATGGAGCCCATTCTTTAATCCCCCTGACTATCTTATCATACTATCGTTTTATCTTTTTATTCAAACTCTTCTGCGGTCTGAATCTCTACTACTTTTTCACACATACCGTCAAATACGCTGTAATCAATTCCAAGCTGGCTTGCCACATCTGTATTTACAGTTGCGATTCCGTTGCTCATGGTCTGTACTGCTGTTGTTGCAGGATCTTTCCCATTTACTAAAATATCTACTACAATGTCTGCTGTTGCAGTACCAAGGTCAACATAGTTTACACCGAATCCACAGAAAGCTCCGTTTAATGCGAAAGAGTCAGCTCCTGCATAATGTGGAATGCCTGCTTCTGCAAATTTCTCATAAATTGCAAGTTCTGCTGTCATTACGGTGTTATCGGTCGGTGTAAATACGGCATCTACACCGGCTGCAACTAATGCATCTGCTGCAAGAGAGATTTCATCATTGGTTGTTCCTGTTTTTTCTACATATTCAACGCCTTTTTTATCAAGATAATCTTTTGCGTCCTGAATTGGAACAGTGGAAGAATCCTGACTCTTATTATATAAAAGACCTACTTTTTTAATGTCTTTATTTGCTGCAAACATTAAGTCCATTACAGCTTCTGTATTTAATGCATCCGATGTTCCGGTGATATTGGAACCAGGTTTATCCATACTTTCAACAAGTCCTGCAGTAACCGGATCACTGACTGCAGAGAATACAACCGGAATCTGATTTTCTTCTGTTGCTGCCTGCATAATCATTGCGGTTGGTGTTGCGATTGGAATAATCACATCTACATCTTCTGCAACCAGGTCTGTTGCAATCTGGTTTAAGGTAGAAGAATCTGCCTGACCATTGTAAGTATAATCTTTATAATCAAAAGTAACACCGAGCTCTTTTGCTTTTGCATCCAGCTCTGCTTCTACTGCTTTCTCAATCTGATTTAAAGAAGCATCATCTACATACTGTACGATACCTACTTTATAAACTTTACCATCTGCTGCAGCCTTCTCTGTTGTTGCTGCATCATTGGATGCACTGTTGCTTCCGCATCCTGTCATTGCTGCTACTGCCATAGCCATTGTTAATACTGCTGCCATCATTTTCTTCTTCATAATTACTACCTCTTCTTTCTTATATGATTTATTGTTGTTCATAAGAGAAAGCGCTTTTACTGTTTTCCAACAGTAAAAAACCGCCTCAAGCTTATGCTTGAGACGGTAATAAAATCTTATTATCGCGGTACCACTCATATTGACGAATTGTCCACTCATTCATGTACGAATCATACATGCCGGATTGGTAACGGGTTCGGTTCCCGGTGACGCCTACTGTTAATTCAGGCCACCCTCGAAAGTCCATTCAGCAAAATCTTCCATACTGCAATTCCACCACCTGCAGCTCTCTTTGATTTCCAATCAAGCTTACTACTCTTTCTCAACGGTTTCTCTTATTGAAGTTAGAATAATACTTTTCTTTCACATTGTCAACACTTTTTTATGAGAAATATACCAGTTCATCTTCCGGCTTCTCTGCCGGCTCGATGGATACCGGATAAAGGACAGGTCCTTTTCCTCTGTATTCCTTGGCAAATTCCACATGAACTTCTGCGGTAATATTTATCCATGATTTGTGACCGATTTCTTCCGACTTCGGATATTTGCATTTAAATCCTAAGAACTGTACATCCTCTACACAACAGGTCATGGCAAAACGTCCCGGCACGAACATGCCCTTCCTGCTCATCTTTTCCGGATTATATACCAACGCAAGGAATTTGATTTTCTTGCCATCGTATTTCTTCGGATTATCCTGTGCATCCATATACCAGATTGCATAATCTGCATCCGTAATATCAATGACATCTGCATTGATGTCAAATGGCAGTTCTTCATCGGCACTCTCATCAATCGTTCCATCGGCACGCTCGTATACAATCTGTGCCGGACGGTTCTGTGCTTTTACTGCACGACGGAACTTGCCCTTTGGTGTATTGTCATCACAACGGTTAAAGATTACTACATCTGCCTTAAACAACTGCTCCATAATCATGGCACGCATATTGGCAAGATACATTTCAAATGTAGTGGCATCTACGGTTGCCAAAGACTGTACGATTACCCAGCCATCCGGCATCTTTGTCTCAAGCAACGTAGCAATATCCCAGGTACCGTTATACTCAATAAAAATCTGCTCCGGTTTGTATGTCTCCTGAATCTTCTGCAAGGTCTCTGTTGTAAAATCTTCCTGCTCCTCAATCATCGCAACCTTCGCATTAATGGTATTTAATTTTGCTTCATCATATTCTTCATCACCGTCTTCACAGACAATAATTACCGTACGGTTGTCCCCGCCGAAATCATTTTCAAAAAGTGTTTCTTTGATTAATGTGGTCTTACCGCTATCCATAAATCCGGTAAATAAATATACTGGAATCTCCTGCATGGTTTCCCCTTTCCTATCTGACGGGCATTATGCAATGCCGAATAATTCTTCAATCTTGTGTTCGTCAATCTTAGAACCAATGACACAGAGTCTTCCGGTGTAATCCGGCTCTCCGTCTCTTAATTCATACTCGCCTGGAACCATATCAAAGTAAATCCAGGAACCATTGACATCCTCTACCATTCCTTTTGCACGGAGAATCATACCATACTCTTCGCTCTCGGATAAGGTCTTTAATACCTCTTCAATCTTCTCACGGGTAAATTTATGCGGAGTCTCTTTGCCCCAGCTTGTAAACACCTCATCTGCATGATGGTGATGATGATGTTCGTGGTCATGGTCATGGCATCCGCAGGTGCAGTTCTCGCCATGCTCATGATGATGTTCATGCTCCTCATGGTCGTGATCGTGATGGTGTTCATGCTCCTCGTGGTCATGGTCATGATGGTGGTGATGCTCATGCTCTTCGTGGTCGTGATCGTGTTCATGTTCTTCGTGGTCATGGTCATGATGGTGTTCATGTTCATGCTCATGTTCTTCCTCTTCTGCTTTATGATGTGCCTCTGCAAGAAGTTTCATCTCAAGAGAATCCTGTCCTTCCATAACTTTGAGAATCTGCTCACCTTTGATGGCATCCCAAGGAGTTGTAATGATTGCAGCCTTGCCATTTAATTCCTGCATCTGTTTTACGCAAAGCTCTAACTGCTCCGGTGTTGTGCTCTGGGTTCTGCTTAATACGATTGTTGTTGCAAATTCAATCTGGTTATTGAAGAATTCGCCAAAGGCTTTCATCTGTTTGGATGCTTTCTTTGCATTTACAACTGTAACCAGTGCATTTAATTTCACATCCTGCTCTTTTTCCACATCAATAACAGATTTCATTACGTCAGAAAGTTTACCAACTCCTGACGGCTCGATTAAAATACGGTCCGGATGGAATTTAGTTATTACTTCATTTAAGTTCTTTCCAAAGTCTCCTACCAGGGAACAGCAGATACATCCTGAGTTCATCTCGGTAATCTCAATGCCGGAATCCTTTAAGAATCCGCCGTCGATACCGACTTCACCAAATTCATTTTCAATCAGTACCAGCTTCTCACCAACAAAAGCCTCTTCTATCATTTTCTTGATAAATGTGGTCTTTCCAGCTCCTAAGAAGCCTGAAATAATATCAATTTTTGTCATTTTAACATCCTTCTTTCTAATATTTAAAGTGCATTTCACACTGAATTGATTTGTCTACCTATTGCAATATAGCAGAAAATTTAAAATTTCTCAACCCGGCAGCCGGAACTTCATACAAATTTTATAAATAGATTTTTCTCAAAAATCAATGGGTATGATACAATCCGGCATAAATTCCATTCCGCGCAAGCAGTTCCTCATGGGTTCCTTCTTCTTCGATTCCCTGTTCTGTCAGCACCAGAATACGCCCTGCATTTTCTATCGTAGAAAGCCTGTGGGCAATTACAAATGTTGTCCGGTTCTTCGCCAGTTTCTCAAGCGATTCCTGTACCACTTTTTCACTTTCATTATCCAGTGCCGATGTTGCTTCATCAAAAATAAGAATCGGCGGATTCTTTAAAAATACCCGGGCAATGGATAATCTCTGCTTCTGCCCGCCGGAAAGTTTTACGCCACGCTGTCCGATATCTGTATCATATCCATCTGGCAATGACAGAATGAATTCATGCGCGTTGGCATTTTTTGCTGCCTCAATTACTTCTTCTCTTGTTGCATCCGGTTTGCCATATGCAATATTTTCAAAAATAGTTCCGGCAAACAAATAAACATCCTGCTGGACAATGCCAATGTGGTCTCTTAAACTTTTTAATTTATAGTGGCGGATATCACAGCCATCAATTAAAATTCTGCCCTCTGACACATCATAAAATCTTGGTATCAGGCTGCAAAGGGTTGTCTTTCCGGCACCTGAAGTTCCCACCAGTGCCACATAGCTTCCAGCCGGAACTTTCAGATTTATATGCCTTAAAACGCGGCTTAAATGTTCTTCATACCGGAAGGAAACATCCTGAAATTCTACTTCTCCCCGCACATTTTCCATGACAATGGCATTTTCCTCATCCGAAATATCCGGTTCAATGGAAAGAATCTCCATAAACCGTTCAAAGCCGGAATATCCATTCTGGAACTGCTCGGTAAAATCAATCAGTGTCTTAACCGGCTCGGTAAATACATTGATATATAAAAGAAACGTAATCAAATCCGTAATACTCACACTGCCACCCGGAATCCACAGTGCTCCGGCAATCACCACTACTACGGTAATCAACGTGGTAAATGCAGTCAGTCCCGCCTGATAACCACCCATAAAGAGATAGCTGTTCTTCTTGGCATCTAAGAAGCCTTTGTTTCCGCGGCTGAATTTTTCCTGTTCGACTTCTTCATTAGCAAAGGATTTTACTACGCGGATACCGGAAAGGTTGTCCTCAATCTGGCTGTTGATATCCGCTATCTTAATACGGTTCTGCCGGAACGCCTTTTTCATACGCTTATTAAAGAAATATGCATACGCTATCATAAACGGTACCAGTGCAAATGCCGCCACTGTAAGCTTCGGACTGATTCCCATCATAATAGCAAATGCACCAATTATCTTAATCAGGGAAATCACGATATTTTCCGGTCCATGGTGCAGCAGTTCACTGATATCAAAAAGATCCGTGGTAATTCTCGCCATCAGTTGTCCTACTTTCTGATTATCATAGAATGCAAAGGACAGTTTCTGATAATGTGCAAATATTTCTGCCCGCATATCATATTCTATTTTTGCACCCATTACATGACCATTATTAGAAATATAATAATTGCTGTAACACTGGACTGCTACCAGCACTACCATAAACAGTGCAAGTTCTCCAATTGTTTTTACTGCATCCTGCTCCGGCAGATATACCACGGTTGATGTAATATAACGCACAATCAGCGGAATCACCAGTGCCGCCACTGCTGCTAACAATGCAAAAAACATATCGGTAAAAAATACGCCAAGATATGGTTTATAATAAGAAATCATTTTCTTTAAATTCTGCTTCATCTGTCTATCCCTCTTGCCTTTACCAGCTTATTTTTCATCACAACTGTCCATCTTATACTGTTTCTTTTGCAAATGCAAGTTTCTTTATGCTACAATGACTTTTATAAACGTGGCGGATTGACACTATATAATCCTTGTTAAAATAATCCTGTTATCCAAAGGATATTTGTTTTGGATATAAAATACCGTAGTTCTAAGCTGCATGTTTTGCTTTTGCCTGTAAAAACCGTCTTTCCAATGTTTGACAGTCTATCTGTACCGTCCGTCGAAGTGCGGATGCCTAAGAAGGGCTGTTAGGGGCACTTGGAATTTCGTCCGGCAACAGGCAACGCTGGCACATGGACGTGCCAGCGAGGTGCATATGAACATGGATGTGAATTTGCACCGGTTGCCGGACAAAATATTTTGCCTGCCGAAATTCCTAGTGCCCCTTACAGGTCTTATACCGCATCCGCACCCGGCGGACAGTGCAGATATCCGGTCAAAGCAAGCGGAAAGACAGTTTATCATCAAGTAAAACATGCAGCTAAGAACAACTGGCATTTTCCATCCCATAAACAAATATCCTCCGGATAACCGAAATTATTTTATGCAAGTATTTTGTCAATCAGTGCCTTCTATAAATTAATTGTAAGGAGAAGAAAACATGACACATGTACTTCTTGTAGATGATGATACAAGTATTGTTTCCAGTTTACGCACTTTCCTGAATCAGGAGGGTTTTCAGGTTACTTCTGCAAATAACCAAAAGGAAACCATCGATTTATTAGATTCCGGGCAGTATCACTTTGACCTGGCGCTGCTTGATGTCTCCCTGCCGGATGGAAGCGGCTTTTCTTTGTGCAGTGCCATCAAGGCAAACTCTGATATTCCTGTCATTTTTCTGACAGCATCGGATGATGAATATAGTGTGGTTGCCGGGCTTGACCTTGGTGCCGATGATTATATTCCCAAGCCCTTCCGGCCGAGAGAACTGATTTCCAGAATGAACAGTGTTCTCCGCCGCTATCACCGTGGCAGCCAGCCGTTGGAATATCATGAACTAAAAGCTGATACTGTACGTGGACTGGTCTATAAAAATAATATGGAACTAACGCTTTCTGCTTTGGAATACCGGCTGCTTTTACTCTTTCTTTCCAACCAAGGCATTGTCCTTACACGAAGCCGGCTCTTAGATGAACTCTGGGATATGGCAGGGGAATTTGTAAATGATAATACTCTTACTGTCTACATCAAAAGGCTCCGGGAAAAAATCGAAGCCGACCCGGCACACCCGGAATATATCAAAACCATCCGCGGACTGGGCTATAAGCTTGGTGACTAATTGAACTGCAGAAAACGCCAGTTATAAATTTGAGTACCATAATAACCGAAGAAAATGTATTTTCCCAAAGGAGTCTTTATGAAATTTTTACGCAATCCCGAAATCAAAAAATGCCTGTTTCTGCAACTGCTTGTATGCTTTATCTTTGCAGGCATCGGATTTTATTTTGATACCATCTGTGGTGTAATCATCCTTTTTGCATCACTTATTTTCATTCTTATTTTTATGATTTTCACCAGAAAACGTTACCGGAAAGTGGAATCCTTAAGCCAGCAGTTAGATGCGATGCTGCACAGTAACAGCAGTGGTGATTTCAGCGACTATATGGAAGGAGAACTTGCAATTTTACAAAATGAGCTTGCCAAGCTGACCAGACGCCTTGCGGAACAGAATCAGGCTCTTGAAAACGATAAAAAATATCTTGCGGATGCCATGGCTGATATTTCCCATCAGCTCCGCTCTCCCCTTACTTCCATCCGCCTTTTGCTGACTCTCTTAAAAGAGCCGGCTCTTTCCGATGAGAAGCGAAGGGAATCCCTGCGGGAATTATCCATGCTAATTGACCGGATGGACTGGCTCATTGAAACTTTGCTGAAATTATCTTCCATGGACGCAGGAACCATTACTTTTCACCAGACCAAAACCTCTGTCAAAGAACTGCTCTCCACTGCGGCTGCACCTTTGCTCATTCCACTAGAGCTTCGCGACATCCAGTATCATGAAACCATAGAGCCGAAGGATTTTTCTTTTTCTACGGATTTACGATGGACGGCGGAAGCCCTTGGAAACATCTTAAAGAACTGCATGGAGCACACGCCTTCCGGTGGCAGGATTGATGTTACAGTTACCGACAATCCAATCTATGTTTCTATCGTGATTGAAGACAATGGAAGTGGTTTTCTTCAGGAAGATATCCCGCATCTTTTTGAACGCTTTTACAAAGGAAAAAATGCCACCGGTCAGAGCATTGGCATCGGTCTTTCCCTCTCCCGTATGATTGTTTCCAAAGAAAATGGAACCTTAAAAGCAGAAAACCGTAAAGAAGGCGGTGCACGTTTTATCCTGAAATTCTATAAAAAGTGACAGAACTGTCACTGAAAAGTCATGCTCCTGTCATCCGGGATGCTTATACTTCTCATTAGAATCGCATCAAATGGAAAGGAGTTACTTATGGAAATCTTACGAGCTGAAAATCTTACCAAAATCTATGGAACAGGAGAAAATCAGGTGGTTGCCCTAGACCACGTTTCTTTTTCTGTCAACAAAGGCGAATTTCTCGCTATCATCGGGCCATCCGGTTCCGGCAAATCCACACTGCTTCACATTTTAGGCGGTGTCGATACACCAACCTCCGGCAAAGTCTATATGGAGGGCACTGATGTCTACGCGCAAAAGGAGGAACAGCTTGCCATCTTCCGCAGACGGCAGGTCGGACTGATTTACCAGTTCTATAACCTGATTCCGGTACTGAATGTCGTTGAAAATATGACACTTCCTGTCCGCATGGATGGACGCCCGGTCAACAAAGAGCATTTAAATGAGCTGCTGGAAATTCTCTCTTTAAAAGGGCGAGAAAATCATCTTCCAAACCAGCTTTCCGGTGGTCAGCAGCAGCGTGTCTCCATCGGCCGTGCTTTAATGAACGCTCCTGCTGTGGTTTTAGCCGATGAGCCTACCGGAAACTTAGATTCCAAAAACAGCCAGGAAATTGTGGAACTCTTAAAATATTCCAACCAGAAATTTAACCAGACCTTAATTGTCATTACCCATGATGAAAACATTGCCCTTCAGGCAGACCGCATCATTGCCATTGAAGACGGCAAAATTACACGGGATGAGGTGATTCGTGCATGAATATCTTCCACAAAATCACACTCACCAACTTAAAGAAGAATAAAACCCGTACCATCGTCACGATTATCGGAATTATTCTTTCTACTGCCATGTTTACCGCAGTTACCAGCAGCATCAGCTCTCTTCATGCATTTATGAAGGAATATACCATTGATACCGAAGGAAGCTGGCAGGGTGCCGCTTTTCGTGTCACCCAATCAGAGTCAAAAGATTTTCTCTCCCATGATGAAATCGACTCTTCTGTTTCTTTAAAATATATTGGATATGCCAATCTTACCGATTCTGCTAACCAATACAAACCATACCTTTATATCTGTGGTGTAACGGACGATATCACCTCTCTTCTTCCGGTACACATCACGAAAGGACGGATGCCGGAAAACGATTCTGAGCTTCTGCTTCCTGAGCACCTTACCTATGACGGTGGCATTGCTTATAGCTTAAACGATGAAATTACCCTGGATGTTGGGGAACGTGTGGATGAAGATGGTTCTATTTTAGATAATAACACTTCACTGCTTGATAATAAGTCAGAAAAATCCAAAGACGGAAAAGTGATTCCATTAGAATCCATTACAAATACGGAGTCAAAAACCTATCAGGTAGTAGGTTTTTACAGCAGACCTTCCTTTGAAAGCTTTCAGGCTCCGGGTTATACAGCACTGACTCTCTCTTCTGCCCGGACATCCTATCAGGATATTTACTTCTGTCTTCATAACAGCAAGGATGTATCCAGTTTTTTAGAGCAGAATGCACCATATTCTTATACCATGAACTATGATTTACTGCGGCTTGACGGAGCATCCATGGAGGATTCCTTAAACCGCACCGTCACCAGTCTTGCGGTTATTTTGATTGCAATTATCGTACTTGGGTCTATCTCACTGATTTATAATGCATTTTCCATTTCTATCAGCGAACGAACCAGACAATTTGGTCTGCTTTCATCCCTTGGTGCAACCAGACACCAGATGATTCACAGCATCCTGTTTGAAGCGGCTTTCCTGTGTCTTATCGGTATTCCGCTTGGAATCTTCTTCGGTTTAGTTGGCATTGGCATTACCTTCTATTTCACTGGTGATACTCTTGCCATGCTGTACCGAAGCGAAACCACACTGCACCTGACCCTGCAGCCATCCGTTGCCGGAATTGTGATTGCCGTCACCCTCGCTTTTATTACGGTATTGATTTCTGCTTACCTGCCAGCACGGAAATCCATGAAGTTATCTGCCTTAGAAGCCATCCGGCAGACCAGTGATATTAACATCCGTTCCAAAAAAGTGCATACATTTCCACTTACGGAAAAATTATTTGGCTTTGAAGGAATGCTTGCTGCCAAAAACTATAAACGAAGCCGCAGCAAATACCGTGCTACTGTTATCTCACTTTTCTTAAGTATTGTACTGTTTATTTCTGCCAGCAGCTTTTGTGCTTATCTGACACATTCTGCCGGCAGTATTTACAACGGAAACGGTTATGAGCTTTCCTGCACCATATATTCCGAAAAGAATTATGACCCGGATGCTCTTTTAACAAAAATCCGTGCTTTAGATGGCATAGATAAGGCTTCTTACGGTGCCAGCTTCGCTGCTGGCTTTACGGTAGCCAAAGAAGACTGTTCGAAAGAATTTGAAAGTTTCTATTCTGATTATGAACAGGCTTATTACAGCAATACACTCCTGGCAGATGACTCCTGTGAGCTTACCACTTTGATTTATTTCGTGGAGGATCATTTATTTGAAGATTATTTAAAAGAAATCGGGGAAAATCCTTCCGATTATCAGAATTCTGATCATCCAACGGGTGTATTGATTGACCGGCTTCATGTATTCAATGACAAATACTATGACATTAATATTTTCGCCAATCCTTCTTCGCAGGATATTGTATTATCCGCTTTAGACGAAGATGTGAAAAATACCTGCACCGTCACCGCTGGTGCTTTCAGTGATACCATTCCTTTCGGTGTCAGTGCTCCTTCCGATAATGCGAAATTTATTTTTCCATATTCCTGTAAGGATGCTCTCTGGCAGGCACTCAGCCAGAACCCGGATAGTTCACTGGAAAATTCATACTATATAAAAACAGATAATCACAAACAGGTACAGACCGACTTAAATACACTCTTTGACAACGAAAATATTTCTGCTGATATCTATGATTATATGGATTCCATTGAAAATGAGCGTGCCATGATTACCGTTATCAATATTTTTTCCTATGGATTTATTACACTAATTTCCCTGATAGCGGCAGCCAATGTATTTAACACGATTTCTACCAATATTATTTTACGAAAACGTGAATTTGCCATGTTAAAGTCCATCGGTCTTTCTCCGAAGGGCTTCCGAAAAATGATGCAGTTTGAATGTCTGCTCTATGGCTGCAAGGGACTCCTTTACGGACTTCCGGCTTCTATTGGAATCACCTGGCTTATTTATCGGGCAGTCAGTGATGGAATCGACTTTGGATTCTTTATTCCATGGTATAGCTTTGTCATTGCCATTGGCAGTGTGTTTGTCGTCGTTGCTGCAACCATGATTTATTCCATGCGTAAGCTTTCTTCTGAAAATATCATGGATGCATTAAAAAATGAAAATTTATAAAATCTCTTTTTCTTTCAGATTATAAAAGGTAAAATCACCGGTATTTAAAAGCATTCCATTGGCATCTGTAATTTCAAATGCTACTACTGTGAGGTTCCTTCCGGGTTTTACCACTTTGGCGGTGCATGTAACATATTCTGTTGCACGCGCCGCTTTTAAATAGCGGATCTGTCCGTCCACAGTAGTCACATAATATCCATAGGTTCCTGCCGCAATTCCGCATATGGTATCCACTGCCGAATACAGTACTCCGCCGTGCAAATCTCCATAGATATTTGTAAACTCTTTTTTGAATGGCAGTTCTGCCTTTACCCTTCCAAGTTCTGCCTCTGTTATCTTCATCTGCAGCAGACTTCCAAAGGGATTCTGCTCTAATAATTTCTGGCATTCTTCTATTGTAATTTTATTTTGCATTTGGTTCCTCTTTTCTTACATGTATCTTTTATCCTTTATTTGTACCCATTTTGTGCTCATTTATGTTTTTTGTCAATGAAACAATCTATCTGACTTTTCGGATTGCCAAATCCCCATCCTATGATGTAATATATTTTGTATGGTGTATATTAAGAATTTTTCTCACCATACACTTACGCATCAAGGAGGTATCTTTATGGATCCAAAGAAACAATTTTATGAAACACTCGCTACGTCCATGATTGAAAAATTCAAGAAAAGACAGATTGACGCATATTACTGTGCCACCAAAGAAGAAGCCGTTGCACTTGCCACTTCCATGCTGCCGACACAGGCAACCGTTGGTTTTGGCGGTTCCATGACTTTAACCGAAAGTGGTATGATGGCTGCTCTGCAAAATAAGACTGACATCACTCTTTATGACAGAAGCAAAGCTGCCACACCGGAAGAAACAACTGCAATTTATCATCAGTGTCTGAATGCAGATTATTATTTTATGAGTTCCAATGCAATCACTTCTGACGGACAGCTTGTCAATATTGACGGAAATGGCAACCGGGTTGCAGCACTCATCTATGGCCCGAAGGAAGTCATCGTTATGGCCGGTATGAATAAGGTTGTAAAAACAGTTGACGACGCTCTTGACCGGGTACATAATACTGCTACTCCTGCCAACTGCATCCGCCTTAGCAAGAAAACGCCATGTGCACTCACCGGAACATGTGCCGACTGCCTCTCACCGGAGTGTATCTGTAATCAGGTTGTTATCACCAGAAGAAGTGGTATTCCGGGAAGAATCAAAGTAATTCTCATCGGAGAGGAATTAGGATATTAATACGATTTCATAAAAAAATCCGCATACCAGATATACTCTGATATGCGGATTTTTATTTTATCCTATGCTCCGGCTGTAAATGTCGGTAGTTTCTCAATGACTTCCTGCAACGGACTCCAGTTCATCAGTTCTTCCTTTTCATCCTCTCTCTTGAAAGAAATCCCATTTTCCTTTTTCTGCTTTCTCTTTTCTGCACTTTCCTGAGTTCCCGGCAGTCTGCTATAGGCACCGGATTTATGGAATTCATCTGACACCCTGTTTACTGCTGCTACAATATATTCCTTATCCGGATCATTGTCCGATATACCGGAAACAGCGGTGGATACAATACGGTTTGCTTCTTCTTTGCTCTTTGCAGTTTTCAGCTCGTTCTCCACTTCCTCTGCAATCATCTGAATCCGTATCGCATGGGCATATGCAATGGGGTCATTTCTTTGAAGCCATGAAAGTTCTTCTTTGGTCAGCTTCTTTCCAGCCTCTAATTTCCGTTTGATTTTCGCCATTTTTTCCTGTTTTGCTTCTTCACTTTCTTCTGCCACATTATTATCATAAATGCATTTCAGCATATACTGCGGCAATTCCTCCACCGTAGATACCTTCTTTGTATCCTGCTCCGTATTGGAAAATAAATTCAGTCTGACTGCCATCGCATTTCCTCCTGATTTCGTAATTTGTTCCTTGCATTTTATCTTACACTTATATATCGGAATATTTCTTCTTTTTCCATAGTCATTTGAAAATGCTTGACAGCAAGTAGCGAGAAACACGCTTTGCGAGTTTCTCGAGTAAAAAAAGACATCCGCACCGGCATTTTCCCGGATACGAATGTCTTTTCTGGTTACTTTTCATGATACTTTTCTATTTCTTTATTTCCAAGTTCCTTTTCAACTTCCTATCTGTCCCACTTATCTGCCAGAGAATTAATCTGGTCAGCAAATTTGGCAAGGTCCTTATTTGGGATACCTTCATTCTTCTGAATGACACTAAGCAGCCTCTGACCCGCCGCCAGCAGTCTTGCAAACACATTAGAGGATGCCTTTGCCGGTTTGTCTTTCTTCTTTTCAACCAGTTCACGGCTTCCTTCATGAACACAGACATTTTCTAATAAGTCATAGGTATCACCACTATATGGTGCAACCGCCTGATAGCCTAATTCCGTATGCAGATGCTCTGCAAATTCATCACAGACCTTATCCTCACCATGTACCACAAAGACACGCTTTGGTGGATTTTTAAATGCAGATGCCCATTTTGTCAGCATATCACGGTCTGCATGGCCACTGATACCAGGAAGATTTAAAATTTCTGCATGTACCTGAATATTTTCACCGAAAAGTTTTACTTCTTTGGCTCCATTCAAAAGTGCATGACCCAAGGTTCCAGGTACCTGATATCCTACAAACAGAATCGTGCTTTCCGGTCTCCACAAATTATGTTTTAAATGATGGCGGATACGGCCAGCCTCACACATACCGGAAGCAGAAATGATAACCAATGGTTTCTTGCTGAAGTTAATCATTTTGGATTCATCACTGGTAACAGACGTTTTCAGTCCCGGGAATCCAATCGGATTAATACCCTGCTCCACTAATTTCTTTGCCTCATCAGAGAAGCAGTCTTCTACACTCTTATGGAAAATATTTGTTGCTTCCACAGCCAGCGGGCTGTCGATATAGGCCTCAAAATCTTCAAACTCCGGCAGCAGATGTTCTGTCTTAATCCGTCGCAGATGATATAGCATTTCCTGTGTACGACCTACAGAAAATGCCGGAATGACAAGATTACCACCTCTTGCAAATGTCCGCTTAATTACTGCCGCAAGTTCCGGTGCATAATCCGGCGGATCTGCATGTATCCGGTCACCATAAGTGGATTCAATCAATACATAATCTGCTTCATCGATAAACTGCGGATTTTTAATCAATGGCTTATTGCCATGACCGATATCTCCGGAAAATACAATTTTCACAGTCTTATCTTCTTCCGTCAGCCATACCTCAATGCTGGATGAACCAAGAAGATGTCCGGCATCTACAAACCGGATTTTTACTCCATTACAGATTTCAATGATTTTATTGTAATCACATGATACAAAATGCTCTAAAACCCCCTGTGCATCATCCATATCGTAAAGAGGCACTACTTCCGGTAATCCGGCTCTCCTAGCCTTACGGTTTCTCCACTCTGCTTCAAACATCTGGATGTGTGCACTGTCCTTTAACATGATATTACAAAGTTCGCTGGTTGCTGTTGTCGCAAATATCTGTCCCCGGAATCCATGACTATACAGCAATGGAAGTAAGCCTGAATGGTCGATATGGGCATGTGTTACAAACACATAATCAATATTAGATGCATTCACCGGAATCTCCTGATTCACATATAAATCCGGTCCCTGCTCCATACCACAATCCACCAGTATCCGCTTATCCTGACATTGCAGAAAATGACAACTTCCAGTTACTTCATGTGCAGCCCCTAAAAACTCCAATAACATAATACCATCTCCTCGCCATCTCTTTATTGTCGAACTTATGATAGTATTATTTTATCATATTGGACAAAAAATGTATACATTTTCTTTCTTTTTTATTCAAATCGCACAATTTCTTTCTTCAATCGTTTCATAATCTTTTTCTCCAGCCTGGAAATATAAGACTGGGAAATTCCTAATAAATCTGCCACCTCTTTCTGGGTCAGTTCATTACCGTTTTTCGAATTGATGCCAAACCGCAGTTCAATAATTGTCCGCTCCCTGCCGTTTAAATGCTCAATTGCTTTATTCAAAAGCTTCTTTTCAACCTCAGTCTCAATATCCCGGTAAATGACATCTTCATCTGTTCCTAAAATATCCGAAAGTAGTAATTCATTTCCGTCCCAGTCCACATTTAACGGCTCATCAATGGATACCTCTAATTTCGTCTTATTATTTCTACGCAGATACATCAGAATTTCATTTTCAATACATCGGGAGGCATAGGTTGCAAGCTTGATATTTTTTTCCGGATTAAAAGTATTAATTGCCTTGATTAATCCGATGGTTCCAATAGAAATCAAATCCTCCACTCCTACTCCCGTATTGTCAAATTTCTTCGCTATGTATACTACAAGTCTCAGATTATGCTCGATTAATTTCTTTCTTGCAGTCTCACTCTGCTCTTTCACCAATTGTCCGATACATTCCATTTCCTCTTTCGCCGGAAGCGGTGGCGGCAGCACCTCTGCCCCTCCGATATAGTGAATCTCCGTCTCCTTACGAAGCAGCATATCTTTTAAACTACGCACAATGCGAAACTGAAAATGCTCCGGTATATCTACTTTTAAATACATTACAACTCCTCTTTCCTCTCTTATTCACATTCCATCCTATAGCAGATGGCAATTTAAAATCATCTGATATTCCTTCTTTTGAAACAACGATGGACTTCCAAGTGCAATCACCGCCTGTAAAATCTGCCGCTCTTTTTTTCCTTCTTTAATATAAAGTTCTTCTACGGTAAGTGCTTCTACCAAGCCGTTTTTCTCTCCCATACTGCTAAATGGCAACAGTCGTACTACCGGCTCATCTTCCCGGAAAATCGGCATCAGAAGCTCTTTATCTATGATACTGACCGGTTTTCCCACATAGGGGTCGATCAGCAGATTTCCGGTATCATAATAGGCTTCTAACAGCAATTCATGTTCATGATAGCAAAGACGCACCTGATAAAGATGCCGGCTTCTCTCCTTTCTGCTGCGCCATATTATGGATGCTGACACAGCAATTCCCGCCGTCAGCACCATTGCCAGATAAAAATGCTGCCCATAAAAAAGGCTCTTATTGAGCCACTGCATGCAGCCTCCTGTCAGAATCGAAAACAAAAAACAGCCAAGCCAGTTTTTTATCAGAAAAGCGACTCTTTGTGTCGTATGTTTCCTCGTAAAAAATGCAATCATAACCATGCCAAGCGGAACCGGTACATACATAATCAGCCGATACAATCTATAGGATGAAAGCATCAGAAAACAAATGACTCCCATACCACTTCCAAATAAGGCAGCAAGCAGTATCCTGCCCTTATGTATGAGATTCCGCAAAAATATGCCTGTCAGGAACAGATTCAGCACATCCATCAGGAAACTATTGACAAAAAGAACATCTAAATATATCTCATAAATACATGCCACCTCCCTTCCTTTCCTGCATTATACAAACTTTCCTCTGCATATTTTGTCAAAACAGATGCAGCCATTCTTTCATTTCATTGACAGAATCCGACTGCCCGGCAGGGAAGTTGCAAAAGAAACGTAATGCACTCTGCAAATCTTACCGTAAGAAGCTGCCACCGGCAGCTTCTTACGGATGCCTGACAACGAAAAAAACGCTTAGAACAATGGCTGTCACCAGTATCTGGTACATTTCAAATGTTCTAAGCGTCGTATCATATAGGAACTTCAAATTCCTTTTCTACTCTTACACTATAATTTTATTGCTATCCTTTTCAAAATGATAGTTCTTATTTTTTGGTACTCTTTAAGAACTCCGGAATTTTAATATCCTTCTCATGAACAGTACTTTCCGGTCTCTTTGGTTTGGTAATTCCAATAAATGGAGAAGCTGTCGGAGCTGGCTGCTGTGCAGCAGTCTGTCCCAGAGTAGATGTTGCTCCGAAACTGCTGTTGGTTGTAACATTAGCAGTACGGTTTACAAGTCCGGAATTAATGACCGGTCTGGTGGTTGCTGCTGTATTTGGATATTTCAATCCGGACATAAGATTAGAAGATGCAGTGGTTTTTGCTGCATTCTCTTCCAGTCCTGTTGCAATTACAGTAATCGTTGCAGCATCTGTCATAGTCTCATCATATTTTGCACCAAAGATAATATTTGCATTATCGCCGGCAAGATCTTCTACATAGCTTGCTGCATCATTGGCATCCATAAGAGAAATATCACCGGAAATATTGATAATAACATGGCTTGCTCCATTGATAGTTGTCTCAAGCAATGGACTGGTAACAGCCAGTTTGACTGCCTCAATTGCCTTATCATCACCCTTAGCCATACCGATACCGATATGTGCAAGACCCTTGTCCTTCATAACAGTCTGAACATCTGCGAAATCAAGGTTAATCAATGCCGGCATATTAATCAGATCTGTGATTCCCTGAACCGCCTGCTGAAGCACCTCATCTGCTTTCTTTAATGCATCCGGGAAGGTTGTTCTGCGGTCTACAATCTCTAATAATTTATCATTTGGAATTACAATCAAGGTATCTACATTCTCACGAAGCTTGTCAACACCGCTTAAAGCATTTACCATTCTTGCTTTTGCTTCAAATTTAAACGGCTTAGTTACAACACCAACGGTAAGAATTCCCTGATCCTTTGCAATCTTTGCCACAACAGGAGCTGCTCCTGTACCGGTTCCGCCACCCATACCACAGGTTACGAATACCATATCTGCACCTTCAATAGCTGCTGACAACTCTTCCATACTCTCTTCTGCAGCTTTGGCTCCAACCTCCGGCTGTGCTCCTGCTCCAAGTCCTTTGGTAAGCTTCTCACCAATCTGAATCAACGTAGGTGCTTTACATAAAAGTAATGCCTGTTTATCGGTATTTACTCCAACAAACTCAACACCACCAATATTTTCATCAATCATTCTATTTACTGCATTATTACCTGCACCACCAACACCAATTACAATAATTTTAGCACTGGATTCTGCTTCTGTTGTTTTAATTTCAAGCAAGGTAGTTCCTCCTTCTCTCCCTCATTCTATATGTAATCTATGAGAAATCTGCTTTACAGATTTCTCATAAAAAGTATGCCTTTATTTACTCATATACTCTATCATATAATTTTTCGTAAAAATAATCAACCTATATTTTCTGTTTTTTTGAAAAAATTACGCCGTCTTTTCAAAAGTAATATCTGTGGTATCTTCTGTCCAGTCTTCCAGATGAAGAATGCCTGTAAGTCCTTCCAGATTTGGCATAATTTTCTCCATACGAACTACTTTTTCCGTAAGGCTGGTTGCCTGTCCAAGATTCACCGTAATCGTTCCGTACTGCAGGGTCACGTTTCCCTGGTCATCATAATTGATGGTATCCGGAACCAGATTATACTTCTTTAAGGTCTGGGTTACTGCCAGCAAATCCTTTAGGGTATCTTTTCCGCTTACGTCAAGTTTTTCATAAAGCACTGCATCCCCACAAGCCAGTCCGGTAATCTGCGGTACTCCTTCGATGACATCTGTAGACATTTCCACTACAAAGCCATCTTTGTCAAAATAGACATTCTGTCCCAGGGAATCCATATATAAGTAGCCCAGCAGTCCTTTTTCATATACTTCTACATGAAGGGTATGCGGTGATTTGACACTCACCTCCATCGTATCAATAAACGGAACTTTCTGTGTATCAAAGAAACGATATTTAAAATATACATATAATGTATTCCAGGAATAGTCATCATTTAAGACCCATTCCTTAATCTGCTCATCACTGTATAATTTATTGCCTTCTACTTCGACATTTTTTACGGTAAATACCTTGATTACAATGAGTGCTGCCAGTGCCAGAATCAACAGTGTAGTCAGAAATCCAATCAGGATATGTTTTCTTCTTCTCTTCTTTCTGCGTTCTTCTCGTATCATATCCTATCCCTCCAACTGAATTCCTCTGGAAACACTTAACGCAAGTCCCATTTCTGCTAAGAGGAATGATGCCGAAGTACCACCATAACTGATAAAAGGAAGTGTGATACCGGTATTTGGAATACTGTTGGTTACAACGGCGATATTAAGGATTACCTGAATGGCAATGTGAGCCATAATACCAACCACCAGCAATGCACCATATAAATCTTTCGCATTATTGGCAATTACCATAAAACGCCACAGCATTAAGATAAACAGCAAAATCAGGCAGATTGCTCCGAATAATCCAAGCTCCTCACAGATGATGGAAAATACCATATCATTCTGCGCTTCCGGTACGAACCCAAGCTTCTGCATACTGGCACCAAGTCCTTTTCCAAAAAGTCCTCCAGAACCAATGGCATATAAGCCCTGCATGGTCTGATAACCTTTATCATAATTCTCCGGATGGAGCCAGATTTTGATACGTTCTGCACGATAGCTTGCCAGTACAATAAAGACTGCTCCGAAAGCGAATACTGCGATTGCCATTCCCACAAACTGCGCATATTTCGGGCTTGCCACGAACGCCATTGCCACTGCGATACCCACAATGATAATCGCGGTACTTAAGTTCGTATAAGCAACCGGTCCAACCAGCGGAAGCAGTAAAACCATTACCTTCATCAGTTCCTTCAGATCGCCAATCTTCTTTTGCATGCGGCTGATTACCGTTGCAAGAAAAATAATGACAGCAAGCTTTGCAAACTCAGATGGCTGGAAAGAAAGCGGACCAAGGCGGAACCATCTGGTAGAACCATTTCCATTCGATCCTAAAAAGATAACGGAAACGCACAGTAAAAATGCGCCTATGTATGCCACACCATACAGTTTCTTCCACACATGATAATCAATCTTGGAAATCACAAACATGGCAGCAAATCCAAGGCAGCATGCAAATGCCTGCCGCTTTAGATAATGAGTTCCATCGCCATACTCAATCTGTGCATTATAAGAACTGGTGCTGTACAGCATAACCAGACCAAAACACACTAAGAAAATAATAACAAACAAAAGTGTATAGTCAAAATATTTAATTGTCTTTTCTTTTGTGCCTGATTTTCTTCCCGGTCTGCGGCCCATAAATCACTACTCCTTTAAATTGCGCACCAAATCCTTAAATATTCTTCCTCGTTCTTCGTAGCTTTTAAACATATCCCAGCTTGCACATGCCGGTGATAATAATACGGCATCACCGGAAACTGCATTGTCATAGCAGATATTTACTGCCTCTTCGAGACTGTCTGCGAATACATACTCTGTAAATCCATGTCTCTTTGCACAGTCTGCAATCTTCTCTTTTGTTACTCCGATTAATACTAATTTCTTTACTTTACCATCGAAGCTTTCTATCCATTCATCATATTCAGACTGCTTATCATAGCCACCGCCAATGAGAAGTGTCGGACGGTTCATTGCCTGAATTCCCTTAATCGCTGCATCCGGGTTTGTTCCCTTGGAATCGTTATAGAATTTTACGCCACGTTTCTCCGTAACATATTCAATTCTATGCTCTACTGCCTGGAACTCACGCAGTGTTTTTACAATGACATCCATCGGTACTCCGATACTTATGGTCATGGCAACTGCCGCCATAACATTTTCATAATTATGGGTTCCAAGAATATTTAGCTCATTGACATCAATGACTTCTTCCTCTTTGCCCTCAGAGACATAAATAATCTTCTCACCATTTAAATAACATCCATTCTGTACCGGCTTTTTACTGTCAAACCAGAGCACTTTCATGGATAAGGATTCCCCAAATTTGCGAAGTACTTCATCCTCATAATTTAAGACGCAGACATCGTTTGCTTTCTGATTCTTTGTAATGTCCTCTTTTGCCTTAATATAATTTTCCATGGTATGATGACGGTTCAGATGATCCGGTGTAATATTTAAAATAGCAGATACATCCGGAGCAAAATCTACAATTGTCTCTAACTGGAAACTGCTGATTTCTGCTGCTGTTACCGTTTCTTCTGTGGTATCTGCCGCTACCGATGTATATGGAATTCCAATATTTCCTACGACTTTTACATCCTTAAAGTAATTGGATAAAATTTCTCCCACCAGTGTAGTGGTTGTCGTCTTGCCATTCGTTCCTGTAATTGCAAGGATTTTTCCTTTTGCCACCTGATAAGCAAGCTCAATCTCACCAATAATGGTAATTTTCTTATCACGCATGGCATTTACCAATGGTAAATCGGTTGGAACACCCGGACTTAACACAACAAAATCCAGTTTATCCATCACTTCTTCCGGAAGGGTGCCCACATAGATTTCTGCCTTGGCAAAGCTCTCCGATTTTTCTTTGATTTCTGCTACACTCTGCTTTTCATTTCCTTCAAAAACGAAAATATTCGCATTCTGTTTTTCTAACAGCTCTGCTGCAGCAATTCCACTTTTCCCAGAGCCAAATACCAGTACATTTTTCTCCTGAAATTCCATTTTATTCACTCCTGTCTCTTTATAATCCAATCAATGCAACCAGACATAAGATTGCTGTTACAATTGAAAATACTGCCACTACCCTGGTCTCTGACCAGCCACCTAATTCAAAGTGGTGATGAATCGGAGCCATACGGAAAATTCTCTTTCCACCTGTTTTTTTAAAATAGGTTACCTGAATGATAACAGATAATACTTCTACCAGATAAATCAGTCCCACAATCAGAAGGAAAATTGGCATCTGAAGCATATATGCGGTAGCTGCCACAAATCCACCCAGTGCAAGAGAACCGGTATCTCCCATAAATACACTTGCCGGATATACATTAAACAGAAGGAAGCCCATCAATGCACCTACTACAGCACAGGTAATCGGTTCGATTCCGCTGTTGGTTCCCACTGCAACTACAGTAAAGAAGGTTGCTACGATAATGGTTACGCTGGTAGCAAGACCATCTAAGCCATCGGTAAAGTTGACTCCGTTTACAGTTCCGATTACTGCAAAATACATGACCGGAATTGCAAGCCAGCCAATATTCCAGTATTTTCCACCGGAAAATGGAAGCAGCATTGTAAGGGAAACATCTGAAAACTTCACCATGTATACCACAAAAACAGTGGTCACTACAAGCTGGCATAACATTTTCTGCCATGCAAGCAGTCCATCCGACCGTCTCAGTACAACCTTCAAATAATCATCTAAAAATCCAATTACGCCAAATCCTACTACCATAAAGAGAATCGGAATAATCTTCGGATAATCTTTTACATAAATCAGACTGGTTACAATAATACTTGCGATAATCATCAATCCACCCATGGTAGGGGTTCCCATTTTCTTCTGATGGGATTCAAGCTCTTTCCGCTCCGTCTGACCAACTTTCAATCTTCTTAAAAAAGGAATTACGACCGGTCCTAACAATGCACTCACTGCAAAAGCGATAATAACCGGAAGAATAACATGATACGTCATAACTGCACCTCTTTTTATTTTCTTTTTGTATATCATTTCAACTTATCTAGTATACGTTATTTAGAGATTTCCTGCAAGATATCTTCCCAAAGTTTCACGGATTTTCCTGAATTTCCGCATCTTCTGTAACCAGTGCCTGCTCAATGCCAAGATATGGCAGAATATTGGAAAACAAATCCCGGCAGACCGGTGCTGCTATGGTTCCACCATAATAAACGCCTTGTGGATTATTGATAATAATTAAGGCAAGTACCTGCGGATCGTCAGCCGGAGCAAAACCTAAAAAAGAAGAAATATACCTTTTTTCACTACGTGGAAGCGTCTGGGACGTTGCGGTTTTGCCGCCAATAGAAAAGCCTTCAAGAGCCGCATTCTTTCCACTGCCCTCAGATACTACTTTTTCCAGCAAATAGCGCATGGTGGTGGAAGTTTCTTCGCTTACAATATGTTCCTTTTGTCCATAGACAAAAGTATGTGTCACTTCTCCTTCTGCATTTTTCGTCTCCACGCCAAAATGCGGCGTCACACGGTTTCCTCCATTTATAATAGAGGAAACCGTAGTTGCAAGCTGAATCGGTGTAATCTGGAAGGACTGCCCAAAGGACATGGTTGCAAGCTCCACCTGACCGATATTTTCTCTTTTATGCATAATGGTGGATGCTTCCCCCGGTAAATCTATATTTGTCCTGGATAATAAACCAAACTGTTCAAAATAATCGCAGAAGCGGTCGGAACCGATACGAAGTCCGATTTCTATGAATACCGGGTTGCAGGAATTCATAATGCCATGGGTAAAATCCTCTGCCCCATGCCCTCCCACTTTATGGCAGCGGATTCTCCTGTCCTCCACAATCTTATATCCCGGACAGTTAAACTGGTCAGAAAGACTTACTTTTCCCTCCTCCAAGGCTGCGGATGCTGTTATTATCTTAAAAGTGGATCCCGGTTCATAAGTGTCATTGATGCACTGGTTTCTCCACATTTTATTTAAAGCATCCTGCTTCTCCTCTTCACTCAATTCCGTGTCAATCTCCGTATTTAAGGTAAAAGGTTCATTGAGATTAAACTCCGGTTCATTTACCATGGCAAGGATTTCGCCATTCTGCGGATTCATCACAAGGATGCTGACACTGTCTGCCTGTTTTTCCTCCCGTACCTTTACTGCTGCCTGCGCTGCATACATCTGGATATTATAATCAAGACTTAAATAAAGGTCATCTCCTTCTACCGGCTCACTCCGCCTCTCTCCGGCATTTTTGATCTCTACGCCTCTGGCATCTGTCAATGTAAGTATCTTTCCATTGATGCCCTCCAGATATTCATCATATTTTACTTCTATTCCGACAATTCCCTGATTGTCTCCGCCAGTAAATCCGATTACTTTAGAAGCCAGTTCATTATAAGGATAATACCGTTTATAATCTTCATCGATCTTCACGCCCGCCAGTTCATAGGCTCGAATCGCATCTCCGGTTTCTTTCTCCACATTCGTCTTAATCCGTTCAATGGAACTAACCTTCTCTACCCGCTTCCGCACTGTCTCTTCTGACATGCCAAGCTCTTTTGTTAAAACTGCAATTACCTTTTCCGGGTCTTCTATCTGGCTGTGAATCACAGAAATCGTACATACCGTCTTATTTTCTGCTAAAACCACACCATTTCTGTCATAAATATTCCCTCTTGCCGCCTTGATATCCCTTTCTCTTTCATGGAGGTTCTCAGCCCGGACCCCATAGTATTCTGAACAGAATATCATAAGATACACCAGTCGTCCCATCAGAAATACCATCAGCAGTAATACTGCCACAAAAATAATCATAATTTTTCGTCGGTTAAAGGTTTTATTCCGATAGATGCAAAATCTGTTTTCTTCTTCCTCCTGCATTTTTTGCTGAAACATAAAAACATAACCTCATAAAAGCAGTTATTATAATCTATTACAACTTTTACAAGGTTATGTTGTTTTCTCTATTGTGCTACATCCTGTGGCTGTAAACCATCCTCCGGTGGTACTGTTTCCTCTGCAATATCCGGTGTCTGGTCTACCATAGAATCCTCCGGTGCAGAATCCGGAACATCTGTTGTTCCATCTGCCGGTGCTTCTGCCGGGTCTGTCTCTTCTGTTACAACAATGTCCTCATCCGGATAAATATTAAGATAAGGCAGTGTCTCTTCGAAAATTCCCTTTGCGATTTCCTGTGCAAAGGTACTGTGAAACTCTTCTTCTGCGTTTGGTTCGTCTACTACTACATATACCAAAAGCTGCGGATTGTCTACTGGTGCAAAACCGATAAAGGAAACCAGATAATTTCCCTGTCCTCGAGGAAGCTTCTGTGCTGTTCCGGTCTTTCCACCCATAGAGTATCCCGGCACTTTTGCATATTTTCCGGTACCATCGGAAACCGTTGCATAAAGATACTGTTTTAATAATTCACTGGTAGATGAAGACACTGTTTTCTTTAACAAGGTTCCATTGTCTTCCTGTATGACATTCCCATTTTCATCTGTTATTTTCTTTACCACATGTGGCTGATAATAGTTACCACCATTAATAATGGAACAAAAAGCACTTGCCACCTGTATCATGGTAACATTAAAGTTCTGTCCAAAGGAATTGGTAGCCAGGTTAATGGTGCTTAGCTGGTCTTCGGTATAAATTAAGGAATCGGTTCTGGCCTCTCCCGGTAAATCAATGTTTGTCTTGGTACCAAAGCCGAAAATCTGCTGATACTTGGAGAAATTCTCAGGTCCGATATCATAAGACATCTGCATCAGGGCATCATTACAGGAATTCTTTAAGGCATCTTCTACTGTTTCAAGTCCATGTCCGTTGGTATTTACACAGTGAATGTCATGACCGGAAATCGTCTCGTATCCATCACAGATAAAAGTACGGTTCGGGTCTAAAGTTCCGGTATCCAGACCACAGGCTACGGTAAAAGGTTTTACGGTAGAGCCCGGTTCATAAGTATAAGTAATGCAGAAATTAGACCATAACTGGTTTAAAGCATCCAGTTCTGCATCGTCATCCATAGCATCAATTTCTTCCTGGGTATAATAGGCAGACAAATCCCTTGGATTACTACTGTCATAATTTGGATAATTTGCCATGGCAAGCACTTCAGCATTCTGGGGGTTCATTACAATAACTCCCACATGTTTACTTCCAGCACCTTCTCTTGCTGCATCCCTGTATTCTTCTTCAAATGCAGCAATCTTATCTTCTACGATTTTCTGGATATTTGCATCAATGGTCAGTGTAACATCATTACCATTCTGGGCATCGATTACTGTCTTCTCAAAATTACTGTCGGAATTCAGATAACCATATTCTCTTCCGTTGGTTCCATTCAAAACACTGTTATAGGAATTTTCCACTCCATTCATTCCCAGATTACCGCTGGTAGTAAATCCTACTACCGCACTGGCTAGAGAACCATATGGATATTCTCTCTGGTATTCTTTTTCAAACCAGACTCCATTAATTTTTCCTTTTTTCTCTGCATCGCCGCTCTTCTTATCGGAAGCTTCCTTTTCTGCCGCCTGCATATCTTCAAACGCCCGAATCTCTTCATAGCTTAATTTCTTTGCCAGAACATTGTACTGGCTCTTTGGCTTATCCGTAATCAGATTACGTAAATCGGTTTCATTCAGCTGTGGGAAACAGGTTATCAGTGCATCGATGGTCGGGTCAATATCTGCCGAATCACTGTTTAATACCTTACAGTCTAATATCACATTGTATACATCCACGCTGGTTGCAAGTATCGTTCCCTTGCAGTCTGTAATATTTCCACGCTGATAAGGAATGACCGTACTGTCATATTTCTGCTGGGATAATACTTTCTTTTCGTATTTCTTTCCACTGGTGTGTTCAATATACATCAATCTTACAATTAATCCCAACAAAAGTAGTGCTATTATTACAAACAGCACTACAAGTTTCTTTTGCATTTTCTTACTAAATTTTGCTATTTTCTTTCCGCCGCGTCTCTTTCCTGCCATTTTACCACCACGTTTGTTTCCTACTTATTCGGAATATCCTCAAACTGATTCATATAATCTTCTTTATCAACCGTATAATGTATAATCTGGTCCGGTCCCGCATAGCTCATGCCAAGCTGGTTCATTGCTATATCCTTGATGGTTGAAAGATCTACTGCTGTCTCGATTCTTTTTTCTGCCGCATCATTATCTGCCTTTAATTCAGCTACCTGGCTTTCTAATGCAGAAATTGTCTTTAAATGCGTTGTAATTCCAGACTGCAGACGGATATACAGTACTGCTGCCACACACATAACCAGCAGCGATACAGATAAAAATGCCACATAACCCAAATCCATATGTGCTGACTTCTCCTGATTCTTCTGCGCCATACGTCTGTTGCGCTGTCTGATTTCCTCCCGCTGCTTTTCTTCCTGTTCTCTGCGGTAATCCGGTGCAGCTTCTAATTTACGGACAGTGTTTCCATCTATGTAAGTCCGTGTTCGATAATTTCTTCTTGTCTTCTCCATTTTCACGTCTCTCCCTAGTCATTGATATGCCGTTCAAATACTCTTAATTTTGCGCTTTTTGCTCTCGGATTCTCTTCCATTTCAGATTTCGTTGGAAGAATCGGTTTTCTAGTGATTACTTTTCCTTTTGGTTTCTTGCCACATACACACACCGGAAATTCTTTCGGACAGGTACATGGATTTTCATTTTTGCGAAAGATGTTCTTTACAATTCTGTCTTCCAGGGAATGGAAGGTAATGATACAGATTCTTCCATCTTCTTCTAAAAGGTCTATCATCTCATCCAGGGTATCCGATAAGACTTCCAGCTCACGATTCAGTTCAATACGAATTGCCTGAAACGTTCTCTTTGCCGGATGTCCGCCAGTACTCTGTACTTTCATCGGTATGGATGCCCGGATAATTGCGGTCAGCTCTCCGGTTGTCTCAATTGGTTTCTTTGCCCGGGCTGCGACAATATGCTTTGCAATATTCTTTGCGAACCGGTCTTCCCCATAGTCTCTTATGATACGATACAACTCTGATTCACTGTAATCATTTACAATATCTTTTGCCGTTAATGTCTGACGCTGATCCATTCTCATGTCCAGTGGTGCATCTTCTTCCCGGTAGGTAAATCCACGCTCCGGTGTATCTAACTGAAAGGAAGATACTCCCAGATCAAGAAGAATTCCATTTACCTTCGTCACTCCGATACGGTTCAATTCTTCTTTCATATTGCAGTAATTGCTGCGGATTATGGTTACTTTATCAGAATAATCCTTTAACCGCTCACTGGCTGCTGCAATTGCATCTTCGTCCTGGTCAATTCCTATCAGCCTTCCGTTCTCATTCAGCCTTTTTACAATTTCGGAAGAATGTCCCGCTCCACCGAGCGTTCCGTCTACATAAATTCCGTCCGGGCGAATATTCAGATTGTCTATGGTCTCATGCAAGAGAACCGATGTGTGTTTAAATTCCATGTTCACTCCTTTAGATACTCAAGCCAAGTTCTGCCATGTGTTCTGCAACTTCATCCATGTCATCATAAGTATTGGTATCCTGCCATCTGTTCTTGTCCCAAATCTCAATTCGCTTTAAGACTCCGACTGATACGACTTCTTTCTCTAATCCGGCAAATTCTCTTAACACTGCCGGAAGAAGAATTCTTCCCTGCTTGTCCACTTCACAGGTTGTTGCTCCTGCAAAGAAGAAACGTGAGAATTTTCTTGCATCTTTTGAGGTAAGTGGTACGTTGCGGAATTTTTCTTCAATGTTCTGCCATTCTTCATTTGGGTACACAAAAAGACACCCATCCAAACCCTTCGTTACTACAAACTCATCACCGAGCTGTTCTCTGAATTTGGAAGGAACAATCATTCTGCCCTTGGCGTCTATGTTGTGACTGTACTCTCCCATGAACATTGTCAAACACCTCAGTCCGGTTGCTATTTATCCACAAAGTTATCAACTTATCCACCACTTTGTGCCATTTTCAACCACTTTCCTCCACTTATGAATACATATTACCCCACTTTTGGGAAAAAATCAATATACTACACATAAAAATGCACAAAAAAAAGAAGCACATTTCTCAATGTACTTCTTTCCACTTACTCTTTACTTTTATCTTATTGGTACAAGTTCTTTTTGCTCACATAGCGATACATAGTTCTCAATCAGTCTGTCCACTTCCAGGCTCAGGTCATAGCATTCATCCATACTTTTCGCTCGTTCCAGTGCTTCATCCAGTCGGATTCTTGCACGTTCAATCGCAATGCGAAGTGCTTCCCTTTCATCCATAAGCATTTCTCCTATGCTGTGTCCCATCTCTGTGTTGTTCTTTGTAAATTCATTTTACTCTGCTCATCACCAAAAATCAAACAAAATATAACATCTTTTTTCGTCAATATTCGACAGCAAGCGGCATTTTTTCCTTATGCTGTGTTTTATAAAACAAATCGGCAATGGCCTCCACCAGCATCCGGTTGGTTGCTACTATATTCCGAATATCTGTTTCTATATTAATTTTTCTTCCAAGATACTGTTTATGCCTCTCTAAAATATATTCATACAGTGCCTCTGCATCAGAAAAATCAGCCTGCACTTTTTCTCCTGCTTCCATATTCCGGCTCATAATATAATTTTTAAGGCTTCGCTTCAATTGTTCTTCATAGGAACAATGATCCTTTAAGTTTCCCGGATAAATCTTGTTATGCGGATAAGTAAAATAATCAGCTACATAATGCGTTACCTGCCCGAGATTCATATAATACCGGCGTTTACGGGTCAGTTTCCCCTGCTGTTTACCGAAAATCAATTGATTCACCATCTTTTTCACATCCGGAAACGTCCCATTGATTTCATGTTTCTTATATACAAAAGATGGTTTGCAATCCGGCAGGATGCTGCCAATATAAAAAGACAGTCTATGTTTCTTAAGTTCTTCATCCTCTGTATTCTTTGCAATATAACGTGCCAGCAAAATATGTGATTTTTTTCTCATTTGCTTCCTCCTGTTTACCATCTACACCTTACACATTACTTCTGCTTTATTTATGCTTCAATCACATTATACTTTCTTTCATCTCATTTACAATAGTATTTTTCTTAAGATTCTTCTAAATTTCTGTGTCCAATCTGTTAAGAGTAGACACAGAAATATTTTGCTAAAACTTACTGATATTCCACTTTTTAGGAACAACAGAAGCTGGCACACTCTGTTTCCATACAGGTACAGGCATTCGTTCCGGCTACCTGGATGTCTTTTGCATGACATTTTCTTCCTTCATTGAATTTACAGTTTACTGCCTCACAGGTAACATCGCTCATCTTAGGCGGTTTACCGGTCGAATTGGCACATCCACAGTTTTTCTTCTCTTCAAAACTTCCACAGCTTGTCTCGCTATTGCGGTTTGCATGTGCACCCTCTACCGTAATATTTCCACGGCAACAGCAATCATCTTTCTGGAAACTGCAGCTTCTTACAGAACATTTTAATTCTGTCACAAAAATCATCTCCTTTCTTTCGTTACATGTTTAGTATCTCCAAAGGAAATCTTTTTATGTTACCAACTTCATGTAAAAAAGAATGTACCTTGACACATTCTCGTGCCTGCGGCGGCTGCTTTCCTGTAAAGCAAAAAAGACTGTTGTCCGGTGCAAATTGCCAGCAACAGTCTTTTTGAATCCATATAAATTATAAAATTAAAAATTAGATTTTATTGCATTTTTATTTTTCTTCTGCAACTTCTTCCTTACGGATTTCCTTTGTACGAATCTCTTCGCAGATTGCATCAATGAATTCTCCTAAAGGTTTTACACCTTCATCTCCTGCAAAACGGCTTCTTACGGATACGGTTCCGTCCTCTGCCTCCTGCTGACCAACTACCAGCATGTACGGCAGCTTATCCAGTCTTGCTTCACGAATCTTGAATCCGATTTTCTCAGAACGGTTATCAACCGTTACATCTACATCATGAGCTGCTAATTCTTTTCTTACCTGCTCTGCATAGTCTGCATATTTTTCAGAAATCGGCAATACTCTTACCTGTTCCGGGCAAAGCCAGGTTGGGAATTTTCCTGCATAATGTTCAATCAGCCATGCAAGGGTACGCTCATAACATCCCATGGATGTACGATGGATAATCCAAGGAAGTACTTTCTCACCCTTCTCATCGATATAGTACATGCCAAACTTCTCTGCACTTGCACAGTCAAGCTGGATGGTAACCATGGTATCTTCTTTTCCATATACATTCTTTGCCTGAATATCAATCTTTGGTCCGTAGAATGCAGCTTCCCCATCTGCTTCTGTATACTTGATGCCATTCTTATCCATAACATCACGCAGATACTGCTGGGTACTGTTCCAATATGCTTCGTCGCCCAGATATTTTTCTTTGTTGTTCGGATCCCATTTGGACAGACGGTAAGTAACATCTCCATCGATACCAAGTGTAGTCATTACATAATGGCAAAGTTCAGTACATCTGGTAAGTTCTTCTTCCGCCTGTTCCGGGCAAAGAATAATATGTGCCTCTGTAATAGTAAACTGTCTGACACGGGTAAGTCCATGCATCTCTCCGGAGTCCTCATTCCGGAACAATGTAGAAGTCTCTGACATCCGATATGGCAGATCTCTGTAAGAGTGCTGTTCATTCATGTATACATAATACTGGAATGGACAGGTCATCGGACGCAGTGCCATTGTCTCTTTGTCGTCGCTGTCCTTATTTAAAATGAACATTCCATCCATGTAGTGATCCCAGTGTCCGGAAATCTTATAGAGGTCGCTCTTTGCCATCAGCGGAGTTCTGGTACGTACATAACCCCACTCTTTATCCTCTAAGTCTTCTATCCAACGCTGCAGTTTCATAATCATCTTGGTTCCCTTCGGTGTAAATAAAGGAAGTCCCTGTCCGATAACGTCAACAGTGGTAAATAATCCCATTTCACGGCCAAGTTTGTTATGGTCACGGCGTTTGGCATCTTCTAATTTCTCTAAGTATTCTTTTAACTCTTCCTTCTTATTAAAAGCAGTACCATAAATTCTCTGTAATCTTGCTTTGTCAGAATTACCTCTCCAATATGCCATGGAAGATGATGTCAGCTTAAATGCCTTTACGCCCTTGGTTGTCATCAGATGTGGGCCAGCACATAAATCTACGAAGCCGCCCTGGTCATAGAAAGAAATTTCTTCTCCCTCTGGTAATTCTTCAATCAGTTCTACTTTGTATGGCTCATTACGTTCCTGCATGAATTTGATTGCTTCCTCTCTTGGAAGTGTGAATCGTTTTAATTCATGACCTTCCTTGATAATCTTCTTCATCTCTGCTTCCAGATTATCGAGGTCTTCTCTTGAAAATGGGGCATGATCAAAATCATAATAGAATCCATCTTCAATTGCCGGTCCGATCGTAATCTTGGCATCCGGAAATAATTTCTTTACCGCCTGAGCCAGTACATGGGATGCAGTATGGCGGATTACCTTTAATCCTTCTTCATCACTTGCTGTTATAATATTTAAATTGCAGTCCTTGTCAAGAACGGTTCGTAAATCCACCACTTCTCCGTCTACTTCACCGGCGCATGCAACTCTTGCAAGGCCTTCGCTGATATCTGCTGCAATATCATAGACTGATTTTGCTTCACTGTACTCTTTTACTGAGCCATCTTTTAATGTGATTTTCATGTTCAAGTCTCCTTTTCTTATTATATTGGTATTAATAACTGCAAAGTAAAAAATCCCTGATGCATAAAATTTATGCATCAGGGACGATACTCTATCGTGGTTCCACCCTGCTTGCTGTACTTATCGTACAACCGCTCATTCTGATGATAACGGAATCACCGGACCGGATTGGGGTCACTCAGAGCTGGTCTTCACATTACACTCCATCAGAATACTCTCACCAGATGTATTCCTCTCTTTGACTTCCTGTCATGCTACTCGTCTCTTCTTTGTTTTGTCCTTTTGACAAAAGCTATTGTATACTCTTTTTTCTGCTATGTAAAGAGTTTTTCTGCGAAATATTTTCCAAATGTTTTCCAAAATATTTTATTCTTATCTTCCGCAGCAGAATTTATATTTCTTTCCACTTCCACAAGGACACGGATCATTTCTTCCAACTTTCTTTCCAACTACAACAGTGCCGGATTTCTTCTGTTCTAAATAAAGCTTTCTCTTGGTATCTGCATCAAAAATTTCATCCCACTGTGGTAATTCATAGAGCCAGTCAGCTTTGGCATCTACCATGTTCTTGTATAATTTTTCTTTATCGAATGCAAGGCTTACCTTGGTATCCTCTTCCATAGTATCAATTGGGTTTGGTGTTACCAGGCTGTCATTGATTCCATCTAAGAATCCAGTCATATCCATAATGCTGAGGTCGTATTTCTCTGCCAGCTCTTTTACAGTTCCTTCTACCTTCTCATCCGGGTTTGTTAAAAGCTTCTCATATACGCCCTTCTCTAACATAAAATATCTCTGCCAGAACTTCTGTAATTTTCCTCTATCTGCCTGCTGATCATAAGCAATCTTCTGCCATTCTTCTAATAATGCCATTGTTCATATCCATCCTTTAATCCATATTTAGTCGTATAACGCTTGTTTCAGTATAGCATATTTTGTGCTTTTTTCAAGTATTTATCCTCTGCAACTTTACATTTTCTGATTGACTATCCGCTGTCAAATGTTAAAATAATGTATATTGCTTTTTTCTAAAAACAGGTCATCAAAGAAAGTTGAGGTCATATATGAAAAAGACAAAACAGATTCTTGCAATTATCGGTGTTGTACTCTTAGTTGCCCTCTATGTTTCCACTCTTGTTTTTGCATTGATTGGAAGCGATTTTGCCACAAACTGTCTTAAGGCTTCCATCTATGCCACTGTGGTTGTCCCGGTTCTCATCTGGGCTTATACCATGGTATACCGCTTACTTAAGAATCATTACTCTTTAAGAGAAGATTTGGATTCCATCAAAAAAGAAGCTTCCGGGCAGGATGCTTCCGCAAAAACTTCAAATGAATCAAACGTAAAAAAAGAGGATCGTGAATATGTACCGACCCCTAAAAGTTAGACCAAAAAATCTAACGATTGGAGGTCGGTA
>NZ_QTWM01000013.1:0-42789 GCF_003461125.1 Roseburia sp. AF22-2LB | reverse complement strand
TTTACAGTAACCATATTATCCCCCTGCCTTATATAAGTCTTATAATCTGTATCATGTAAATCATACTGGAACCTTATCGATAAACTTTTTTCATTTTATTTTCCACATTTTTTCTTCATTATTCGGAGTTCTTCCGACTATGTCACCTATTAGATTTCTCTCAGCCTCAATATGATATGTAATCCAAGTTCTCTTTTTTTCCTATGTTCAAATGACTAAGCACTATTTATACTTACTATTTGCATTTGGCAAATTAAGATATGTATCCATACTTTTCGTCCAAAGCAACGATAAGTCAAACCTTCCCAATTTGTTTAAATCTTCTATGCTTTTTTTGAACATTGCGATAAAATCTCTTCTGTCGTTAAGTCCCATATTACCAGCTTCAAGCGGCAGAGACGTGAAACCTCCCTGCTTTTCCACTTTGTAATGTGCCTCTAATGCACGCATTTCGACTACTGTAGCATTTGATGGATTAACGTCATTTATATATATTCTTTGTTCAAACTCTTTTCCATTTTCATCCACACCTTTCGCTAACACCACTGGATTTTCATCCGTCGAATCATCCGCATATTTAAGGCAATAAGAAAGACCTGTACCATTACCTCCTGTCCACAACATATTATCTGTTGTAAATATCTGATATACCTTTGGTGTTTCTGCCGTATAAAATGTCTTTTCCCCAGATGCAGGAGTTTTCATTTGATTACCTTTTTGTTGACCGTACAATGAAGATACGGTATTCAGACCAGAACCAATGTGCATACTTCTATTCCTCCAATCAGTTTATCTGAATTGTACCGTCTGCTATAACAAACTGTACATTTAACTCAGACATAATATCTTTGTGCTGTGTCCGATTATATGCTAAAATTTCCCGGATATCGCTTGCGTAAATGTCCCTCCTATTTACCATTGCATCTACCCATTTATCACATTCATTCCTTTTGAAATGCTTTCAACTTTCACCGAATCCTCAAATGTGACTGTCATCTGTGTATCGTAAGTTTTCCATTCAAACTGCGACCAGCTTACACCGTTACCGGTATGATCATAAGCCTTGATTGCATCGTTATATTGCTTTTTTTGTTTTTCTGAATATTCCGGCACATTTTCAGTATTATTTATTTCCAACAACATTCTTAAACTATCTGGCACTCCATCTAACGCTTTTCTCCACGCTTCACTCTGTTGCTTTGCAACCGCCATCTCATACTGCATAACATAATCCTGATATGCCTTTTCTCTCGCGGCACTTGCTTCTTTATCTACCTTTAACAACTGCCGTTTGGTATCTTGCTTCATAAGCATTAGACGCTTTTGACAACAGCCTTTCATTGTTCCACGACCGTAATAATCGGCTTCTTTCCTGTTCCTGCTTTGCAATCTTTTCATTCAACATTTCCTGCTGCTGTTTTTTAACCTGCGCCCGTTTTTCCAGATATTCTTCCAAAAGCTCTTTTTGTCTATCTTTCTTGTTGCTTGTCTTTTTATAAAAACTGTTTTGTGAACGAGCAAAAAATTCCGATTGATTATTAACACCAGACCATGAATCGCCCCTATAATCTTTAGCAGTAGCTCCTACAGTGAGCACCATAGAAGCTTCCAACGGTGCAAAGGACGAAGTTAAGTCACGTTTAAGTGCTGATAATATCTTTTGCCTGTACTCCGGATCATCTTTCATATTCTTAAATGCTTCCTCTGATATGTTGATAGCCACATTGGTTATAGTTCTATTTCTGGGTATCTTATCAATTTCAGCATAAAATTCCTTTTTGAAAATCGCCATTTCTTCCGCTTCTGATAATTCCTTTGTATTGCCCGTTTCTCCCGTGCTGTTTACGCTCTTTGTACTTTTCGTTGTTGCAACATTGTTCTGATAATAGCTCTGTCCTATTCCACTAATAGCCATTTTTAATCCTCCTTTATCAGCACTTTTTCATGCCTTTATATCAAATAGGCGTTTGCGAAACGCCAAAAGCCGCATAAATACGGCATTTTTTGTTGTTAAAATAAAATATCTCCTCAAGATTTATGGTAAAATAGAGTTGCGAGAAACTATCAACCAATCCTGATATGCCTTTTCTCTCGCAGCACTTGCTTCTTTGTCTGTCTTTAACAACTGCTGCTTGATATCTTCCGTCAATTCCACCTCTTTACCATTGACCGTAACATATCCTCTTGCAACTGCCCTGCTGACCATTGCAGAATCAGAGAAATGCACAATATAAGAATTTTCTTTATCTCCTTTTGTGATACCCAATACATCCTTTCCAGATGTTGCTGTGATTTTTTCTTGTTCGCATACCTTTTTACTTTCTGCATTCTGTTGGCTATAATGCGGATATTTACTATATAAATTTTTCTGTCGGTCATAGATGGAATCAATCTGTTTATTTAAAATGTTCATAGTCCACTGCCCTCCCTTGCTTTTTCCTTATTATTTCAATATTTCTCAAACATTTTAATACCCGCATTAAACAATAAAACCAATTTTTTCAAACAGAAATTCACAATATTTATGCATATCCTGATTTCCGCTTCTTAAAACAGAAGAAAACAAAGACTTTATATCTATATTTCCTCCCGTTCTTTCATATTGCTCCAGATAAAGTGAACGGAACTCTAAATAAGAATCTTGAATATAGTCACATGCCTGATTTATATCAAAGGCATCAAACGATTCATCCAATTTTGTATTCTGAAATTTCTGCTTATTTTCTGCATTTTGCTTTTGACTTTTGGCAACCATTTTGTCCCATTTTATCAGTTCCTCAAAACCTTTATTTAGCTTTTCCAATTCTTCATCCATTGACAACAGACGTCTTTTCCCACTCTCTGGATTATCGCATACATACACTTCTCTTGTTCCATTCCTATATCCTTCTACAATTTTTTGATACATAGTAGAATAGGCATATGCAGCTCCCATTCCAATATCATCGAAACCATACCCATTTTTACTTTCACGGATACTTTTTAAATATTTAGCATTTTCATCCCATAATTCTCGAAGATAATCATTTGACCAAACAGTTTTAGGCACCGTTTCTCTGATATAATTTGCGTAACTAGCGTCTAAGGCAAAACTATCATGTATATATGTGTTTTCCTGATTTTCCCCATCGACTTCATCTGAATGTTCTATCTTCCGGCATACGTCCTTGCCGGATGTTACGGTCATTTTTTCTTGCGATTCATTTGCCTTATGCTTTTTATGAGAAAACCCTATAGTTTTCATATGATCGCCTTTTTGATGACCGTACAATGAAGATACGGTATTCTGACCAAAACCGATGTGCATACTTCTATTCCTCCAATCAGTTTATCTGAATTGTACCGTCTACTATCACAAACTGTACGTTTAACTCAGACATAATATCTTTGTGCTGTGTCCGGTTATATGCTAAAATTTCCCAGATATCGCTTGCGTAATCCTGATAGGTCAGATTCCCGCCCGGATTTAACTGAATTTTCAACGCCTAATCCCATATTAACTCCTTTTGTTTTGCCATTACGATAATCACAACCGCAACACTCCACAAAATATTTCATTATTCTGACCTAGTTTTCCCTTTTCTTCGGTCTTTTCGGCTGGTGATAAATCGCTGAACACTCTGCCGTCCTGCCAAGAACTGTTTTTTCCACTTCATTCCGGGCAATTCTCTCCACTACCTTCAATACCTTGTTTGTAATCTTTTCTTTCTTCAAAATTATAGAAATTGATACTATGCATATATATCAAAACCTACCTTATTTTTAGTTGTCGCTTCTATAGCAATCATATTTTCTGTTTTTTTATCTTCTTTTTCTTTATCCTCTTTCATTCTCTCCAGCCATTTGTCAATTTCTGAATCCGTACCAGTCTCTCCAAAAATGCCACAGGTTGTCATTTCGGTTCCATTATTCGTAAACTTAAACTCCACTGATATCAGTTTACTACCATGACTTATTGCCGCCTTCTGTGCATTTCGTATAACATCTGGCATAATTGCTAAATTTTCCTCAAGCCATTTCGCAGTTTTTTCATCTCCACATGCCTTTTGCATTACACTTCTGTCAATCAATACAGAAGCATTTTTGCATGGAGTCAAACATTTATACTTGTTAGTCAAATACTTTGAATAGTCTGATACATTTTTAAACTTATTGGCTGAATTCATAGTGTATCCTGCATAATAATTCTTTTCACTATTCTTTGATGGCTTTACATTTTCATTTTTTACATTTCCGTATGTGTATGTATTGGCATACGATGATACTCCATTAATTCCCATACTGCATCTCTCCTTTCTATTTAGCCTTGATTTTTTATTTGCAGGCTATTGGGTTTTGTTCGATACGCTTACTGCCATTGTAAAATTTGCCTCATAAGAAGCTACTGCCTGACTTATTGTGACAGTCTTAGCAGACGAACTACTCTCAGCCACCAATCGAGTTCTGGCATCCTGAGCTGATAACCTTTTATTTTGCACATATTCTTCATAAGCTGTTCTTTCCGCTTGTTTTTTCTGAATCCGCTTTTTTTTCTGTTGTTGCTTTACTTGATTTTCTATTCTATTTTTATTTTCTATTCTGCGCTCCCAAAAACTATTTTTTGACTTATCATTAAAAATCTTCCCACCATTCCCATTGTTATAACCAGCACTCCACATCTCAGCATGACATTCTTCTTTTGATGCTCCATAATATATTGTAGAAAACGCTCCTCCGCATATACCGGACCATTTATCTGGTTGTGACCAACCCACTTGCAAATCATTTAATACCCATGCTTCATACTCTGGATCATTCTTCATTGCTTCAAAACCCGCCTCTGAAATTGTAACAGATATTGACTCGCCTGCTCTTGTGGGGTGCATTGGAATTTGAGATATTTTATTGTAAATGTACTGCTTGTATTCCACCATCGTCATATCTTTAGCAGACACAGAACCTATTTTTGAATTGCCCACTATACTTCCACTAGCTTCGCTCTTTTCTCTTACACTATCCGCAAACCTTGTATCTTCCTTCTCCTGATCTTTAGCCGCATTTTTCTGTTGGTACTGATTGTAAGCCCGTGTCATATAGTTCACATTAATTGTATTACTCATAGTAACCTCCTTTGCTTTCTTTATCGGATAAAATAACCTGTTCTCCTAGTCCCATATCATCAAACGACCATATTACGCACACAAAGACCATCTCTTTACAAGATGACCACTGCCTTAAATTCATTTTCATCGCAGGAAAGCACCATATCACCGCCATATTTATCCACAACTGCTTTTACATTTAACAGCCCAATGCCGTGATGATCCCCTCTTTTGCTCTTTATCGTGTCATTTTCAATTTCCACCTTTTCTGTCACCGGATTTCTCACCGCAAATATCAGTTTATGATCTTCGCACTCTAATTTCAGATGAATGACCGCTTTTCCGGTATTTTTCAGTACCTTTTCACTCTCCCGGATTGCATTATCCAATAAATTAGAGAGCAGAATCACAATCTCTTCCTCCTCCAGACAGATCTCCTGCAAATCCCCTACTTTTAGGATCACTGCTATGTGTTTTTCCTGCATACTGCGGTATTTCTGGTTTAAAATAGCATTCACCACCGGATGGTTCGTGTTGATTGCCGACATCTCGACAGCTATGCTCTCTGTCAGCTTCTGCGTAAAGGAAAGTGCCTCATCTGTGTGTCCATTCTTTATCAATGTCTGGATCGTGGAAAGCTGATTTTTATAATCGTGCATTTTTCTTCGCTGACGCTCATAGATTTCTTCCCGGTCCTGATAATTTGCAATACGATTTTTCTGATTTTGTTCCGTAAGTACCGTAATTTTTATTCTCTCTTCTTTTTCAATGGTATTCTGCATGAACTCCATAAGGATAAGGTTAATCACAACCAGTCCCACCGAAAGAAATAAAAATACATTCTGCATATCATCGTTTTCTGAATAAAACATAAGAATGAAACCGACCACCGTAAATACAGGAACACAGAAAAACTGTAACCATTCTTTTCCTGTAATCAGACCGTAGCTTTTTCTTGTCTTGCTAAATCTTCTGATAAACAACATCAGAATGATAAAAGCCGTCTTTGATATCAGTGCCTGTAAAAACCATTTTTCTTGGATTGAACCTCCTCTTCCCAGCAAAACAGTCACATAATCAATCAATACAAGCATTGTATAGTTGATGATTGAAAATAAAAAACTCTGCCGGAAGGAGACCTCATAATAAGCCAGATTTAGTAAAGACATAACCAGTATAATCAGGATACATTTTAACATTCCGATCCATATCCCTGTGACTGCTGCCAGATAAAGCACTCCGCAATAAACAAAAAATCTGTATCTGTTCCTATATCCGCCATCTCTTTTTTCCATAAAAGTATCAAAAAAGTATAGCGTTCCTTTTACTTCCAGCATTTCCGCAATAAATACCAATACCCAGAATGTCATATTATTCTTCTCCTTTATACAGCATATATTCCCTCTTCACCTGTGCATATCGTGCCTTGGGAACCGGAATCTTTTTTCCCGTGGTAAGTGTCATCACATATCCGCTGATCTTTGTAATGTACCTCATATTTACAAGAAAACTTAAATGCGCCCGCACAAATCCCATATTCTTTAATTCGTTTTCCAGTTCATCCAGTTTTTTATAAATCTGAAACGTACCTTTTTCAGTATAAAATACATTTTTGTGAAGTTCTGTTTCTATATAAATGATGTCATCTGCATAAAGTTTTATCGTTCCCTCCACAAAACGAAATTCGAGAATTCTACGGTTTTTATTAATTTCTGCTATCAAATCATCCATACATTCTTCTATGGTGTCTGCAAGGTTATCTTTCAGCAGAAATCGGCTTGCTTTCACCTTATATCCATCCAGTGCGTAATTCATGTATGCCGTCACCAGCACAACTGGAAGTTTTGGATATTTTTCTTTAATCCTCATAGCTGTTTTCAGCCCATCCATCCCCTGCATATTGATGTCCAGAAATAATAGCTGACACGCTTCCAAAGCCGATTGTTCTTCGCATAACTGTTCTCCAGAATCATATTCTGTAATAGCAAACTCATAATTCTTTTTTTCACCATAGTCTGACAGCAAATCTGACAGATTTTTTCTGTCATCTATCCTGTCATCACAAATAATAATGTTCATATTTTTCATTCCTGTCTTTAATTGCTCTCATGCCTATAAACCATACAAGTCTCACCTAGCACTCTTTATTATATCAAACAAATCTTTCACTCGATCATTCTCTGCATCAAATGACTATTTTCCGCATAGAACGACTATCTCCTATAGAAACGCAGAAGCACTGTATCTCAAACTCTTTGAAATACAATGCTTCCCTGCATTTTCTATATCGTCATGTTGATATTATTACTTTACTATCCTGCACACTCTCTGGGAGTGACTGTATCTATCAAAAAAGAAGCCAGCAGTTTATTCACACACTACTGACTTCCTATATTATTCATTTTATTTACTTCGCTGTGTCTCAGACAAGTTTTCCATCTTTAAACACAATCTCTTTTATTTCTTAATATGCTTAAAAAGTTTCGTAACAAACAAGGCTTTCAAGCGCTTTTCTATCCTTTGAATGTCTGTCTGGTGATGCCTTTTCTGTGTCAGCATATCCCACCGCAATAATTGCTATTGGTTCAAGGTTACTTGGAATATTAAACTTATTTCTGATAATCTCAGGATCAAAATATGTAAGCCAACAAGAACTAAGTCCTAAATCCTCTGCTTCTAATACTATATGATCCGCAACTATTGTTGCATCAACACTTACCATATCCTTTTTATCAAACGGACGCACAAAAACATCTGAATGATCCCCACATACAATGATAGCCAACGGGGCGCCATGATAATTTACTCCTTTAGACAATTTTTCTTTTGCTTCTTGGCTACTAATTACTAACAGTCTCTGCGACTGAGCATTTGCTGCTGTTGGAGCAATTCTAGCAGCCTCCAGAATTTTGTCCAATTTTTCCTTTTCAATCTCATCAGTTTTATACTTTCTTACAGAACATCTCTGTTTTGCTAAAGATAAAAACTCCATAAAAATATTCCTCACTTTCATTTTTAATACATTTTTGTTGTGCCTGCTCAACAAGTACGCTATAATGCTATCACAGTATTTCTTTTTTACAAGTACGCACTTTTAAGTGCCATACTACCCAAAATGATACTATGGATTCAAATTTCAAGAGGTCGTATATAATGAAACCATGTCAATCTTTCCAATGTCCAGTAGAAGCAACCCTTCAGCTTATAGGTGGTAAATATAAGTCACTTATCCTATGGCATCTCATTGGAAAAACACTTAGATTTAATGAATTAGGAAAGCTCATTAAATCTGCAACTCCCAAAATGCTTACCCAGCAACTTAGAGAATTAGAAAATGACGGATTAATCAACAGGGTCGTTTATCCTGTAGTTCCTCCCAAAACCGAATACTCTGATACATTTTGTCAAGGGTGTTTAAGAACTTTTTTCGCTGTCATTCAAAATCAGACGCTTGATTTTGTCGCTCATGGTTTCTTTGCTCGTTTCACTGAAATGGATTTTGACGCGGTAGGTGGTCTTTCCGATTTTCTTTATCATTACAGGTGGCGCGGCTTCCTTTACGGTCAGAGGGGAAGCGGTTGCGGGGGTGCTGCGGTTGCTGGTGTCGTTGTTCATAGGCTCTCCTTTCCATGAGAAAAGCCCCATGCGGTCATACATGGGGCGGTGGTTTTGAGGTTGAAGTGGCGAAGTGGCAAAGTGGCAAGGTATCTGGGTTTTGCCACTTGGATTTTGCCGTTTCACTTTTTAAGAGCGTGATACCATGCCGCGCCAATGCGCTTTGAGGTAATGCGCCCGTCAAGGTTTCTCTTTGCCGCCCGGACGGTACGGGCGGATATGCCCGCTTCTGTAGCGGCTTTCTCTATGTCCTCGCTGGCAAGCTCTTTCCCGTCTGCCAGTAAATCCAGTATCAGCCGTTCCGCCTGTTCGGTTTTGGTGGCGGTGTTGCCGCCCGCGCCGGACAGCAGCTCGTCGGCGGTGATGTCGTATTCGCCTATCCATGAAAAGCCCGTTTCCGGGTCAAGGCAAAAGGCAACGGGCTTGCCCTCCGGCGCAAGGGAAGATTTGTCATGGACGATAACGCGCACATTCGGTTCTCGCTTCACGCGCCCGATCAGCAGGACGCTCCTTGCTGCGGCGCGGAAGTCGATAGAACCTAAGCCCCGGTATGCGCTCTGCCCTCCGGCAGCTTTGTTGAGATGTCCGATAAGGATAACGGCGCACCCGGTACGCTCGGCAACATCGGCAAGGCGGCGGAACATGGGGCGCACTTCGTTTGCCCGGTTCATGTCGGTTTTTTCGCCCATGTACGCCTGTATGGGGTCAAGGATAATCAGCCGCGCCCCGTTCTGCGTGATTGCCTTTTCTATGCGCTCATCGGACAGGGTAAGCTCCCGCTTGGCTTCATCAATCACAAGCACCCGGTCAAGGTCTGCGGCGGCTTCTATCAAGCGTGGCTTGACGGTATCGCCCAGCCCGTCCTCGGCGGTCTGGTAAATTACTTGGAATGGCGGCAAGGGCTTCATTCCCGGCAGCGTTCCCCCGGTGGTGCAGGCGGCGGCAAGGCGTAGGGCAAAAGTGGTCTTGCCCTCGCCGGGATTGCCCTGCACAATGGTTACTTTCCCAAAGGGAATATACGGCTCCCATAGCCATTCAACGGTCTGTGTGTCAACCTCGCTCATGCGGATAATCTCAACGGTTTCTTCCTGCGGCGGCTCTTTCAAGCCGTAGATTGCTTCCCGCAAATACTTCCCGTCTGTGATTTCTGCCCGGTGCTGCAATACCTCGTTCCAGTCCTTGAAAAGAGGGATAAGCCGATGGACGGTCAAGCCCTCCGGCACAAGCTCCGCAAGGCGGCTGCAAGCGTCGCTTCCGGCTTGGTCGCTGTCAAGGCAGAGAAAAACGGTCTTGATGTTCGGACGGTCAGAGAGAAAGCGCAACAGGGCTTTTTCTCCCACGCCGCCCAACGCCAGATAGCTTTGCTTCTGCCAGTCCTTTTTGAACAGGCAGAGGAAAGATAAGAGGTCTATCGGGGCTTCAAAGACAAACAACCTTTCGCCCTCGCCACGGTAGCAGAAGTTAAAGGCTTTGTCGCTGCCTTTCACATCAAGCCGAAAACTCCCGGCTGTGCCGCGCTGATGGGCGTATCGCGGTATGCCGCTTTCATCTCTGCCGACGAATACGGCGTTATGGTGGGCGGCTTCCTCGTAAATATCCCCGGTGGAAAAGAAAAAGCCCGTCACATCTTCATCAATGCGGCGGGCTGCTGTGAGGTAGTTCCTCGCTATGCGGTTGTCGGTGCTGCGGGGTGGTAGCCGGAAGTCGGATAGGGGCGCGGGGCTTGGTCTGTCCAGCGGCGGGGCGGCTCCTTTTTCGCCTGTCAGCAGTTCAACGGCTTCGGTGAAGCTCTTGCCGAAAAACTCCATGACAAAATCAATGGGTGCACCGCCCTTGCTCTGGCTGTGCCTGTACCATTTGTTTCCCCGGACGGTCAGGCTGTCGTGCCGCTTCCAGCGGTATTCCTGTCCGGCGCGGGTAAGCTGCTCGCCCTGTGATTGCAGGAAAGAAACAAGGTCGGCTTGGTTGGCGCGGTCTATCTGTTCTTGGGTGTAATACATAAAAGTTCAACTCCTTTCAGCGGTCTATATCATGCCGTTTGGTGCGGCTCTGCGTCTGCTCCGCTTGGTCGGCGCGGAGTGCAATATCCACGCATTTGCGGATTTTTTGAAGCTCTGAAACATTGGTGCGGGTATCTTTCAGTTTGGTATAATCGCTGTCCCTCTGTGTTTTGAGGTCAGCATATTCCTGTTCCCATTCCGCAATAGGCAAGGTCTTTGTTCCTTTCTGCAGATTTGCATGGAGATAGCGACTTGCTGCGTTCCATAGGGTCAGCTCGGCGCGGTGGGCTTCCTCGTACTTGTCGCGCTTGTTTGTCCAGCCGTTTTGCAGCTTTTTCAGTTCATCGTGAATGGGCTTGTACTCTGTGTAGTTCTTCCCGTATTCAATTAGCTTTTGTAGCTTCTTCATGCGTTCCTCGGCGGTTTTCATTCCTGCCCGGATTGAATAGGCTCTATCACTGACAGAGGAAAGGGAAGCGTCAAGCTCATCAAGATTAGAGATACCATGCTCGGAGAGATAGTTGACCGCTGCCGCTATGGTTTTCAGTTCATCGGCTGTGTGCTGTTGTTGCCAACGCTGCGAATACTTCCGGCTCTTTTCTCTCTGAACGCTCAAATACTTCATCAACAGATTTGCAAGGTTGGGAGATTGCGGCGGCGGCTTCGGGGCGGTTTCCCACACTTTGAACAGGTCGGCAATCCATTCTTTGAGCTTGCTAACCTGCGCCCGGATTTCCCGTATAAGGCGGTTTGCTTTTTGGATATTTCGGTTCAGTTCGCCTTTCTCGGTGGCTACACCTTTCTTCTCCATTTGACAGGCGGCTACGCCCATATGGACGGTCGGTATTTCGTCAATGCCGCGCTCGGCGTTGCTGCGGTGGTCGATACGCTCCGGGCTTCCGTTTCTCTCCAAAAAGTCGTTGGTATAGTCAGCCCATGCCTTGCGCCACAAGAGGGTGTTGTCCTTGTCGTTCCAGCCTGTAAGGTCAATTTTGTGCGTCTTGTATCTGCCACTTGGCAAGCGGATACGCTCGCCGTTTTCGTCAAGGTCATATTCCTTTTTGGATTTCGCCGCCCATGCTCCGCGCTCGTCAAGGGGGCGCATGGTAAGCATAATATGACAATGGGGGTTGCCGCTGTTGGTGTCGTGGATAACAAAATCCACACACATTCCTCTGGAAACAAATTGAGAGGAACAGTATTCCCGGACAAGCCGGATCTGTTCCTCTCTGGATAATTCTATGGGGAGTGCTGCGTCAATCTCACGCGCAAGCTGGGCGTTCCCGGCTTTCTCGTAAAGCTCCACGCTGTTCCACAAGGTTGAACGGTCAGCGAATGAGGGCGGTGCGTGGGGCGGCAACATGATTTCTGTATGGACAACGCCGCCTTTGCGAGTGTAGTCATGAGTCATTCCGTCCCATTCGTTTGTCAGCTTTTCGCCGCTTCGGTAGGCGGCTGCGGCAACGGCTGATTTGCCTTTTCCTCGGCTCACAATGCCGATGTTCCAATGGTAAATGGCTATGGGTATCACCTCCCGGATAGGATAATAAAACCCGCAAAAATGGTACAGACGCCAACGGCGGGTGTACTGTTTTTGTGGGTGTGCAGGGATAGCCGCGAAGCGGCGCAAGGGGTGCAGCCCCTTGTTGCGGCAAAGCCGCCATATCGGAGCGCGGGGAAATCTCCCTGTGCGAAGATAAGCCCTCGGCAGAGCGCACACGCCCGTAAGGGTGTATAAGTGCGCCCTTAGTTCCTAAGGGATTTATTCGGCGTTCCTGCTTTCGGCTCGTTTTTTCAGATATTCCCGCGCTGGTTCACTCGTCAAGGCAAGCCTAAGAAGTGCTGCGGCTTCCTCGTCGGTCATGTTCTTTGCTTCCGGCACAATGCTTTCAAAGACCGCGCCCCGGACAATAAGGCGGTGGCTGCGTGTTCTGCGTTCCTCTTTGGATAGCTTCTGACGCAGCATCTTTTCCCGATTTTCAAACTGCCGGATTTTCTTCTTCCCGTCCTCAATCTCGGCAGTCAATTCCTCGCGGGTTTTCTCTCTTGGCTTTGTCATGGGTGGTCGCTCCTTTCTGCCTGTCGGCATAGAAAAAGGACAGTCGATTTTCTCGGCTGCCCTTGTGGGTGGCTATTCAATTTTAGTCTGCTGTTTTCAAATATATAAAATAGCTTGCTGTTCCGCCATAGCCATTTTCAGTATTCCATTCAGCTGTTACTTCATAAATATATCCGCCCAGTTTAAGAGTGAGTACGTTTCCAACAATAGTTACATCTTCGCTGTTTGTAGCAGGCTCTCCCCAATGTTCGTCACTCCAGCACTGCACACTTAAAATTGTATCTGGGTCTTCTGTAAATCTTAATGTAGCTGTTGTTTCTGTTGTTTCAAATGGCGGGGACAACAGATCCTTGCACTCTAACGGGTGTGGGCTATCAGCTATTGTGCTTTCAGCAGTTCCGTCAATATTTGTTTTTTGCCACGAATAAGTTCCTAATACTGCACCGATAGCGGTTTCGTCACTCACAACGCTTAATGTGGGCGGTTCTTCCAAAATTATATTGGCAGTCCCAGAGTTTAGTAATTCATTTGCATAGCTGTTGAGTGCTTCACATGGCTCATATTTTGTCTTATAACCGATACCGTCAATGACAATAAATGGGTTATACGCCATAATATCTGTTTGTGTACCGTCTACCATAGTCAAGGTAAAAACAACGCCTTGTCCATCATACTCTGTGTAAGAATTATCCTCATTATAGACAACAACATCATTCAAATATTCAACTAATTCTTGGATATTTTCAATCTCAATCGTTTTGTCTGGCGGTGTTAATAACACTTTAGCGGAAACAATCTGCGCTGCGTCCAAATCCTTATACGGTTTTTTCCCCTGTTGTGAAAAAAATACGATTACCGCGATACCTACTAAAATGATACAAGCTATTGCAATCATCAATCTCTTTTTTCTCATGGAACAAGCCTCCTGTTCTTCTCTGTTACTTGTATAGACGAAAAAATTGAAAGGAAGTTTCACTATCTATAAATATCATAGCACATGGTTATGAATAAATCCACCTCATTTCAGCCTGTCAGTGGCCTTGTTTTCTCTGGCAGACCGCCGCGCAGCTTCCCGCCGTTCCTCGTTGTATGGGGCGGTCAGACGGAAAGAGAAGCGCCCCTTTGCAATCTCAAACTCCATGCAGCCCGTTTCGGGGTCTGCGTCGGTCTGGCGGCACTGGTCGGGGTACTGTCCGGAGTAGGCGGCAAGCCGCTTCTTTAAGTCGGTGTTGTGGGTGCGGATATGGATAATCGGGTTTTTCTCGTCAAACCAAATATCGGTGGTCTTTTCCTGCTTCGTAAGCCCTGTTCTCATAAACTCTCCTTTCTGCGCCCCTGTTACGCAATAGGGGCATTTTTCGGGTGTTTTTTCCGGCTCTTGACCGTCAAACATAGACTAGCTCAAACTTGGCAATTTCCTCCGCTTGCGCCCTGCAAGCGTTCATCAGTCCCACCCATTTCATGGGGTCGGTAGCTTTGAGTGCTTCGGTAGCTTCCGCGCTCCTTGCAAGCTGCGGCATGATAAGGTCAATCCGGCTCCGGGCGGCTTCGTCAATCTCGGCGCAATGCTCATGCAGCTTCTCATTTGCGACAAGGGCGGTGTAGAGGTCGGGGCGGTACTGTTCAAGGTAGGCTTTCCGCAACCGCCCGTAATGCCCGATATACGGGCGCGGGGCGGCGGGGGTGTTGCCATTGTCAATGAGTATTCTCATGCTATAGATTTCATACTTATCCAGGTTATACAATCGATTATGATGTAATCATAAAATTCTCTCAGCCTGTCTACCATAGATCTCAGAATCAGTTCCCTGCTCATGGCATTTACCAAAGACACCTCTATTGCTGATAATTCAATGTTGGCTGGGATAAGGTCTACGCCTTCTTTATGGTGTAAGATTGTCTTTTCTATATTCAGTTTTTCATCATTCACAATGTTCATCATCAGTGTTGCAAGAGAATACTCCATTTCATCCGGCTCCTCATATCCCAGGCTGATTGTAAGACTTCCCTGTGGATCAGCGTCTATCAGAAGTACTTTTTTTCCTTCCTGTGCCAATCCAATTCCAAGATTCACACATGATACTGTTTTACCTACTCCACCCTTTTGATTTGATACTGCTATTACTCTGCACATAATCCGTTCCTCCTTTATGCATCCCAATATTTGTTCATATTTAATTTCAACATTTCCAAAATTTCACGCCTCATCTGCTCTGCCGTGTAACTGACAGGAAAAAATCTGTGAAGCTGCTCCGTTTTGAATACTACGCGGTCTATCTCTTTTTGCTTAATTTCACTTAGGATATCTTCCATATCCCTTACTGTAAGGTTCCCATCCGAACTTAATTTCTTTATACGGAGTGCCTGGGAAAGTGATGGTGTGCACTGAGCAAATTCCATTGCATCCAGCATTTCCTTTTGCTCCTTCTTTTTCAGAAATGACAACTGAACTGCCGGGGTAAATCCCATGCTTCCGTCATCCACCTTTTCAAGCATTTCAGGAATAAGTTCCGTTATTTTGATATACCTCTGAACCTGCTTGGGGCTGTCTCCGCATTCTTCTCCAATGAGCTCAATGCTTTTCTTTCCCAAATTATGGTCTACCTGACCACATTTTCTTCTTCCTGCCTTCCTTTTGATTGCTTCATACTTCATTTTGTAAGCAAATGCTTTTTCGCTTGGACTAATCATTTCCCGTTGTAAATTTGAATCAACCATAGATACAACCGCTTCGTCATCTTTTAATACACGAATGATCACAGGTACCTTACGATAACCTATCTTTTCAGCTGCAAATTTTCTTCTGTGACCCGATATGATCTCATAAGTTCCATCCTGCCTCGGTCTGACTATCAGAGGATTTAATATTCCATACTTCTTAATACTCTCCTGCAATTCAATCATCTGACTGTCCGCCTGAACCTTGAATGGATGGTTTACAAATCCCCGAAGTCTTTCCAGCTCAATCTCTACAACTCTTTCATCCTGATTCTGCAATTCCTTCTTTTCTTCCATAGGCAATTTCCTTTCCCTGAACGCAAAAAAGCCCGTCCAGAATAGATTGTATTTCTCTAATCTGAACGGACTCTTCCGACAGGCCTGATATCACAGACAAGAATATCGTGTTTTGTTTCACTGCTTTTCCTAATTTTACACCCCAAAGTTCATCCTACACTGTAGTTAATCCGTCCGGGTGACAGACTAGAAAATGTGAATCAGTGACAAGCATCCATCCCCGCTGACAAAATCAGTATATTTAACCCTGTTTCGCTGACAAATTTGTCACTGAAATTGCAATTCTGCATGAAAAAAGCGGCAATGAAACTATCTTCATTACCGCTAAAAATGAGCGTCTCCTATAGGAATCGAACCTACAATAGAGTCTTAGGAGGACCCCGTTATATCCATTTAACTAAGGAGACAAATGCCGTATTTTCGGGCTTTTCAGCTCTTTTGGCTCCGGCTGCCATATCTATGAATTCAATCACTCTTGTGATGAATTTCCATTGTATCTTATTTTGACATTCAGGTCAATCCCTGTTGAAATCGAACTCTGACTTATCACTTCTCAACTTCCATAAGTCTCAACCATGATTGAACCTTAGGAGGACCCCGTTATATCCATTTAACTAAGGAGACAAATGCCGTATTTTCGGGCTTTTCAGCTCTTTTGGCTCCGGCTGCCATATCTATGAATTCAACACTTAGTGATGAATTTCCATTGTATCTTATTTTGACATTCAGGTCAATCCCTGTTGGAATCGAACTCTGACTTATCACTTTCCAACTTCCATAAGTCTCAACCATGATTGAACCTTAGGAGGCACTTGTTATATCCATTTAACTATGAGAACTAATATTACCTAATAATTTACTTTTCCCTGCATCCAGATGACTCCCTTAAATCTTCTGCCAATTGCAGGTTCCCCCAGAAGGTCTTTTTCATTGATGCAGACATCATATATCAAATCGTTACAGTCCAGTGTAAGCAAACAGATTTTATCACCTGTCATCTTATTATTCTCCATCCTGTAATCTACAATTTCACCTAAAATGGAATACTGGTCACTTTCGATTCCGTATGGCATAAAATAGGAATCTACAATACTTAAGATATCCTCGTTAGCTATTCGTCTTGACAACATGGAATACGTATCAATATCTTCCAGTGTAAGATTTTCAATGGCATCTTCGTCTCCCTCTCTTGCAGCTGCAATGAGATAATTACGGTCCTGACTGTTTTTCTTTGTATTCTGGATCTGCTTTTCATTTTTGCTGATTGGCATAATGATTTTTCCATTTAATGACAATGCACTTAATGTAGCGGACATTGGATGCATCTTCGGATTTCTATGATGCTCGGATAAATATTCTGCAACATTCTGTAAATAGAAAATCAATGTAACGCCCAGCTTCATCTCGTCACAGACACCGGCATAAGATTCTTTTTCGGAATGCTTCTCTATCTCTATCTGCTCCTGGGTCGTAATTCCGTCACCCTCTACATACGGGTAATAGTATTCGGTATGAAAGGTTCCATCTTCTGCATATTCTCCGCAAACACGGATTCCAGCTCCCGGTGCAATCTCTTTCGTCATTTCTACAAATTCATTTCCCATGGAATCTTCTGAAACTTCAATTCTATCCGGGGATGAAACGATTTTATCCGTGAGTTTCTCTATATCAGATTTTTTCATATTGTTCTGAAATCCAATTGCTCTTAAATAGCTATGCACGAATCTGTTCTTCCTTCCTTGAAATACCATCTGAAAACCTAAAACAGGCATACCCTATTATATAGTATGCCTGTCATTTTTACAATCTGCTTTCTGCAAATTTATTCATTAAATTTATTCATCTTTTGATTTCATTGCCATTTCTAAAGCTTCTTTTTCTTCTTCGGAAAGTGCAATAATAGAATTTCCATCAATAATTTCCTTAATATACGTATAGCAGCCTTCTCTGCTATGCATTGCATTGATGATATATCCGTCATTGCGCTCATTCAACATTGCAAGGGAAAAGCTCAGCTTTCCACCCATCTCATTAAAAGCATCATATTTTACAAGTCCAAGCTTCTGGAATGTAAAACGTAAAGTAGCAAATATATCTTCGATATTTTTCTTATTTGCCTTGTTAGATGCAACCAGATCATCTATTTCATCTAAACGCTCTTTCAATACATCTTCCAGCGTCCTGGCATCTTTTCCAGACATGAACTTTTTATATTTCTTTTTTAACTTACTCATCTGGACGATATTTACAATGGTAACTATAAAAAGTATCAATACCAGTGCTGCCAGTCCTACTATTACATAATCGGAATCAATTCCTAAATATTCTGAAAAAATCATGTTGTTATCCTCTTCTCTTAATTACAAACAAATGTTCTATTTTTTAATACTTTCGATTAATTCATATATTCTTGTTAATTCATCCGGGGAATAATATTCGATTTCAATTTTTCCCTTCATAGAATCCTTCTGATTAATGATAACCTTTGTTCCAAGTATTGTTTTCATTTTTTCTTCTGCTTCCTGGTAAACAGCATCCAGTTTTTTCTTTTCCGGATTCACCTCTTTTGCAGGTGCATTCTTCTGTTTCTGCATTTTCTTTACCAGCTTTTCAGTATCTCTTACACTGATTTTCTCATCGAAGATTTTCTGTGCAAGTGTATACTGTTTTTCTTCATCAGTGATTCCAAGTAAAGCTCTCGCATGCCCGGTAGAGATCATATCGTCAATTACCATTTGCTGCACTTTATCACAAAGTTTTAAAAGCCGCATGGAATTAGTAACTGCAGTTCTGCTCTTTGATACTCTCTCCGCAACTTCATCCTGTTTCAGATTGAATTCATTTAAAAGGCGTTTATATGCAATTGCCTCTTCAATTGGATTTAAGTTTTCTCTCTGGATATTCTCAATCAGTGAAATCTCTACGATTTCCTGTTCAGTTAAATCTTTGATGATTACAGGAACTTTCTTTAATCCTGCCATCTTTGCTGCTCTCCATCTTCGCTCACCGGCAATGATTTCGTAGTAGTCTTTCCGGTCTACTACCAGAAGTGGCTGCAAGACACCAAACTGTTTGATAGACTCTGATAATTCTAATAATGCATCTTCATCAAAATTCTTTCTCGGCTGTTCTTTATTTGGTTCTACTTTATTGATATTTACCATAACTTCATTTTTTGCATCTGTCTTCTCATTGGATGTTCCAACTTTATCTGCAATCAATGAATCCAAACCTTTTCCCAATCCACCTTTTCTTGTTGCCATTTAGATATCCTCCCTGTCAATTACTTCTTTTGCAAGAAGTCTGTAGCTTTCTGCTCCCGCTGACCTGCTGTCGTATAGATTAATTGGAAGGCCGTGACTTGGTGCTTCTGCTAATCTTACATTTCTTGGAATGATTGTTTTATAAATTGTTGTATGTAAATTATTTTTTACATTATCTACTACTTCATTAGAAAGATTTGTTCTGGAATCATACATAGTAAATACAACTCCTTCCATCTTTAAATCTGGATTCAGTCTTTCCTGTACCAGGTCGATGGTGTGAATCAACTGGCTGATTCCTTCCAATGCATAATACTCACACTGAATTGGTACCAATACGGTATCTGCTGTTGTCATAGCATTTACTGTCAGCATATTCAAAGATGGCGGACAATCAATAATAATAAAATCATAATCGTCCCGGATATAATCTACTGCATTTTTTAAAATATACTCTTTATCATTGATTCCCAAAAGTTCAATCTCTGCTCCGGACAAGTTTACATTAGATGGAATCAAAGTCAGATTTTCAATTTCTGTTTTATGAATACTTTCACGAATTGTACATTCATCCAGCATTAATTCGTAAACAGTATTTTCTAAATCATCTTTATCAACTCCCAATCCACTGGTAGTATTTCCCTGCGGATCCAAATCTATTGCCAATATTTTTTTTCCGGCTTCTGCCAGACATGATGACAAATTAATAGACGTTGTGGTTTTACCAACTCCGCCTTTCTGATTTGCTATTGCTATTATTCTTCCCATATTATTTTCCTTTCTGTCTCTTTCATCATTGAAACATAAATTTCAGTTTTCTATTATTTTATCTGTACCGAACTTGTTTTATTATAACACTATAACACTTTCATTTCCAGTAAATCCATGTAGAAATGAAAGTAATTTTTTCTATTATTTTCTCTGTTTTTACTTTTGTTTTTTGCTTTACAGGAAAACAATTTTCTGTAAAGAAAAAAATGTTTCACGTGAAACATGAAACATTTCCTTTCATAATATAGTAGACTTATTTTTTTATTTATACTAAATCTTGTATCTATTTTATGTTTCACGGACGTTCTTTTACTAATGTTTCACGTGAAACATTTTATCAAAATACCTCTATTATATTGTATATCAATTACTATTTATTCTAACTTATCTTATTTCGAATAGCGAATACAGCAGCCTGTGTTCTGTCTTGCACATCTATTTTTCTAAATATATGGGAAATATGATTTTTTACTGTTCGTTCACTAATTGTCAACTCATCAGATATTTTCTTATTGCTACATCCTTCTGAAATCAATCGAAGTACATCTAGTTCTCTCTTAGTCAGCCATTCAATTTTTTCTTTATCTAAAGCATAATCTTCCATACTTTCATTTAGTGCAGGAAGAAGACTTGGCTGAATATAAGTATTTCCAGAAATAACCACATCAATTGCTTCTTTTAATTCATCATAACTGGAATCCTTTAATAAATATCCATCAATGCCGATATCAACAGCTTTCAATAAATATTCGACTTCATTGTGAACTGTTAATATCAATACCTTTACTGGGATTTTATTCTGTTTAATATATTCTAATACTTCAATACCATTTTTCTTAGGCATATTTATATCTAATAAAAGTATATCTGGATGAATCTTCTTATTTAATAAATTCAGACATTCTTCACCATCATTTGCCTCCGCAATTACTTTCATCGTACCATCCAGTTCCAGTAATTGTTTCAAGCCTTCCCGAATCATCATATGATCATCTGCTATGATTATTTCTATTTTATCTTTCACTTTACTCATTTTCTTCCTCCTCGACAAAATTTGGTACACGAATACTTATTGTAGTACCCTTTCCTTCTTCACTTTTTATCTGAATCTCACCTGATAAAAGATGAACTCTTTCTTTCATAATAGATAAACCAAAACCGGAATTTTTTGTTTTTGCAACTTTCTTTTTTGTATTAAATCCAATACCATCATCTTCAATTACAAGTGAAATATCATTTTCAGTATATTCTAATACAACACATATTTCTTTTGCATCAGCATACTTCAATGCATTCGTGCATGCCTCCTGCATAATTCTTAATAAAGACAATGCAACAACAGGTTTAACGTGAAACGGTTTTCCTATTATAATATATTCTATCTTCCGGTTCCACTCCTGCTCAATTTTTGCAATAGCATGTTTCAGTGTTACATCTATTCCTATATCATCTACTGACATTGGTCTGAGGTTATATATCATTTTCCTTGTATTGCTTATCACATTGCGAATATTATCAAGTACATTTGATAATTCCATTTTACAACGCTGCGAATCCATATCCATTACACGCATAGAAAGTTCTATCTTATGAAGCATACTGGTAAGATCCTGTACTGTAGAATCATGTAAATCTCTCGCAATGCGCTGTCGCTCCATTTCCTGTGCTTCTAATAACTGAATCTTATATTCTGCATTATCTTCTTCCTGATATTGCTGAGCAATTGTCTCCTTTTCCCTCTCACATTGAATAATAGATTGACACTCTTCCAAACGACGTTGTACATCATATAACTTGTTCTGTAATTCAGACTTTTCTTTGATAATATTTTTCTGCTGTACTTTCAGCTCATTAATTTTTTCCTTATTACGGGCATTCACTGTTCTTGGAGTAAACGCTTCATAATTTGGATCATTTATTTCATCCAGAAGTTCAATAAATTTTATATTTTCTTTTTCTATATTTTCTAAAGAAATAATTTTCTTTTCTGTCTCTCTCTTTTGATCTATCAGTTCCTTCTGAATTTTCTCCAGATATTCTCTAATCATAGCCCCTCCTAGAACATATGTTCTTATGTGGTATACATAATAATTGTAAACTATTTTTTTCTATCTGAAAAGTCTTATTCTATGATTTTAATTGTAAAGCAGCATATTTTTGTTTATAATAAAAGTATCATAAACTTTAGGGAGGAATTACGATGAACAGGAATCTGAAAAAAGTAATCGGCATCACTACTACTGCTGTTGCCGGCATGTATATTATAAATAGAATTGTAGATTATACTGCAGGACAAAAAAATCTTTTAACTACCGAAGAAGGAAATATATATCACTGGAAAAATGGTGACGTCTTCTATACTGTTTCCGGTAAAGGAACTCCGGTTGTTCTGATTCATGAACTGAATCCTGCTTCTTCCGCCAAAGAATGGAGTAAGATTGTACACCGCCTGGAAAAGAAACATACCGTCTACACTATCGACCTGCTTGGCTGCGGCCGTTCTGAGAAACCAGGTATTACCTATACCAACTTCCTATACGTACAGTTAATTAATAATTTTATCCACGACATTGTAAAAGAAGCGGCAAATATAGTCGTAACTGGTATTTCTTCTTCTTTCGTCATTATGGCACAGGCAATGGAGCCGCATAACTTTAAAAAAATTATTCTGGTTAATCCATCTGACATCAATATCATCAGGGAGATGCCTACAAAAGAAACAAAGGCTGCCAAAACTATTTTAGAGATTCCAATTCTTGGTACCTTTATCTATAACCTGATTATGCATCACAAGAGAATCCGCAATTACATTGAAAGTAAGTATATCTTCAAGAAAACATTCCTTTCATCCAAATTAGAAGATACTTACTTTGAATCTGCACACAAAGGAAACAGTGCCGGAAAATATCTGCTTGCCAGCACCAAAGGAAATTATGTCAATATTGATATCACCAATGCTGTGAAAAAAGCAGACAATCTCTACATCATTTCCAGTAGAGAAAGAAATAATGCCGTAGCTATTACAGAAAAATATCTTCACTTAAATAAGAATATTGAAGCAACCTACATTTCCAATTCCAGATATCTTCCCCAGCTTGAAACGCCGGATAAATTTAAAGATATTGTTTTAATGTTCTTACAATAATAAAACCAGTCATTGAAAACAACGTATAAATCTTTAAAGGATAACAAACGAAAATTTGTTATCCTTTTTATTTACTCAAATATCGAGAAAAATTGTAATAGAAAAGAAGAAACCAATCATGTTTCCCGTAGTTTAATCTAATTTTAATTTTTACTTTAAAGGGCTTTTTGATGGAGTTCCAGCCTTACGTGGATATGCTTTTGGTGTCGCATGAACCTTATGAATTACAACAAAAGAACGTTTAATGTCACTATCCGGCAGTGTAAAGTGAATTACATCCTCTATCTCGCCGCCCAGCACGAAAACTGCCTTCTTTGCATCCTTCAGCTCATCTTCCACCTCTCCAGACTTATAAGAGATAAATTTGCCGCTTGTGTGGATAAATGGTAGGCAATATTCACTTAACGTGGATAAATTTGCAACTGCTCTGGAAACACATAAATCAAAGGATTCCCGATAATCTTTTCTTTTAGAAAGCTCCTCTGCTCTTCCATGAACCGTTTCAATATCCTTCAGATTAAGTGCTTCCATAACTTCATTTAAGAATAATAACCTTTTATTCAAGGAATCCGCCAGAGTAATCTTAAGCTCCGGAAACATAATCTTAAGTGGGATTCCAGGAAAACCGGCTCCGGTTCCCAAATCCAATAAAGTAAGCGGCTTCTTTAAGTTCATCACCTGGCAAAGAGAAATACTGTCTAAAAAATGTTTCTCCACAACATCCTCAAATTCTGTGATTGCAGTAAGATTCATTACTTTATTCTTTTCTACCAGCATTTCATAAAAAGTCAGGAACTGCTGCTCTTTCTCTGCAGTAAGTTCTAAATTCCACTCCGATAGAATATTTCTCATTTTTGTAAAATCATATGCCATAAAATATCCTCATTCTTCTCATTATTCTTCCTATTTTTTTATCTGTTCCATATAGACTAACAACATCGTAATATCTGCAGGTGATACACCGGAAATTCTTGAAGCCTGTCCAATGGAAACCGGACGATAAAGCTTTAACTTCTGTCTTGCTTCGATACGAAGGCTGTCTACTGCATCATAATCGAAATCATCCGGAATTTTCTTATTCTCTAATTTTTTAAAATGCTCCACCTGTTTAATCTGACGTTTGATATATCCATCATACTTAATATTAATATTAACCTGTTCCTGTACTTCTTCCGGAAGTTCTGGTCTGTCTTCATCAATTGGAGCAAGTTTTTCATAATCCAGTTCCGGTCTGCGAATCAGTTCGGTAAGACGGGTTCCGGTATTCAAAGGAGTACTTCCATATTCCTCTAAAAGTTTCTGCACATTCTCTTTAGCACCGATTGTTACTGACTCTACCCGGTTTATTTCATCCTGAATTAATTTTTCTTTTTTTACTACCCAGTCATATCTTTCCTGAGAAATGAGTCCGACCTGATAACCATATTTACTAAGACGAAGGTCTGCATTATCCTGACGCAGTAACAGACGATACTCGGCACGGGATGTCATCATCCGATATGGTTCATGATTCTCCTTTGTAACCAAATCATCGATTAACACTCCGATATAGGACTCGGAACGATGCAATACAAGCTGCTCCTTCTCTTTTACATATAAAGCTGCATTGATTCCGGCAACAATACCCTGGGCTGCAGCTTCTTCATAGCCGGAACTTCCGTTAAACTGGCCGCCGCTGAACAATCCCTTGATATTCTTAAACTCCAGAGTAGGTAACAACTGGTTTGGATTGATACAGTCGTACTCAATAGCATATGCATTTCTTACAATCTTCGCATGCTCCAGTCCCGGAACCGTATGATACATTTCATATTGAACATCCTCTGGCAGGGAACTGCTCATTCCACCGACATACATTTCATTGGTATTTAAGCCTTCCGGCTCCAAAAATACCTGATGTCTTTCCTTATCGGCGAATTTTACCACTTTATCCTCAATGGAGGGGCAATATCTAGGACCCGTTCCTTCAATAACACCAGCATAGATTGGTGAACGGTCGAGATTTGCACGGATAATCTCATGAGTTTTCGGATTTGTATAGGTAAGCCAGCAGGATGCCTGCTCTATCTGAACACTTTCCGGGTTTGTAGTAAAGGAAAATGGTACTACTCTCTCATCGCCGGTCTGCTCGGTCATTTTACTGAAATCAATACTATTTTTATCCATTCTTGCCGGAGTTCCTGTCTTAAAGCGGAACATTTCTACTCCATGGGCTTTTAAGGAATCTGTAAGATGATTAGCAGGTTGCAAACCATTCGGTCCCGTGTAATTAATCACATCTCCGTAGAGACATCTTGCCCGAAGATAAGTTCCGGTACACAATACAACAGCCTTACTGTGATAAATTGCTCCGGAAAATGTCTTAACACCGGCAATCTTATTATCTTCCGTGATAATTTCAGATACTTCTGCCTGTCTTATAGTAAGATGTTCGGTAGACTGCAGCGTTTTCCGCATTTCCATGCTATAAGCTGCCTTATCTGCCTGAGCACGAAGAGAATGTACTGCAGGACCTTTTGATTTATTTAACATCTTTGACTGGATAAATGTTTTATCAATATTAATTCCCATTTGTCCACCCAGAGCATCAATTTCACGAACCAGATGTCCCTTGGAGCTTCCACCAATGTTAGGATTACAAGGCATCATCGCAATACTGTCTACACTTACTGTAAATATAATGGTTTCAAGTCCCATTCTGGCACAGGCAAGTGCTGCTTCACAACCTGCATGGCCTGCTCCAACCACACACACATCATATGTCTCTTCGATTACCGACATTTCATTATCCTTCTTTCTATCTAAATATAATTATTTACCCATACAGAATTTACTGAAAATCTCATTAACCAGATCATCTTCTACTGCTTCTCCGATAATAGTACCCAGTTCTTCATAAGCATTCATAAGGTCAATGGAATAAAAATCTTCCGGCATTCCATTTTCTACACTCTGTTTTACTAACTTTAAGCTCTCTACTGCCTGAATCAATGCGTTTTTATGTCTAATGTTAGTAATATAAACTTCATCGTTAAATGAAATCGTTCCATGGAAAAACATTTCCGTAATGGTCTCTTCTAATACATCAATTCCAATATTTTCTTTTGCAGAAATAGCTATCATCTTATGATCTGCACCGGATAATTTTTCTTTGATCTCATCTTCTCCGGTTACCTGGATTAAATCAGATTTGTTCAATAAAATAATGGCCTTCTTTTCCCGGATGGCATCTATAATCTTTTCGTCATTTTCATCCAATGCAGTAGAAGTATCCACTACATAGATAATAAAATCAGCTTTATCCACAAGGGACAGTGCTTTATCCACACCAATCTTCTCTACCACATCCTCAGTACTTCTGATTCCTGCCGTATCCATAATATTAAGTGTTATGCCATTTAAATTAATCTGCTCTTCCAATACATCTCTGGTAGTTCCGGCAATATCCGTTACAATTGCCCTCTCTCTTCCCACCAGCACATTTAATAAAGAAGATTTTCCGGCATTTGGCTTTCCGACGATCACCGTATTAATGCCTTCTTTTAAAAGACTGCCATTTTCCGAAGATGCAATCATCTGATTCATCTTATGCATCAGTTCATCTATTATAATAAGAAGATTCTCTCCATATCCATCAATACTGATATGCTCCGGATCGTCTAAAGCAGACTCAATAAATGCAATCTCATGTATGATTTTACCACGAATTTCTTTGATTTTTCCTGTAAGAGCTCCGTTTAACTGCTGCATGGAACTTTTCAATGCAAAATCATTCTTTGAAGAAATGACATCCATGACAGATTCTGCCTGGCTTAAATCAATACGCCCATTCAAAAATGCACGCTTGGTAAACTCTCCCGGTTCTGCCGGTCTTGCTCCATTCTTCAGCACAACTTCTAAAATACGCCGCATCACAAGTGTTCCACCATGGCAGTCAATTTCTACCGTATCTTCTCTGGTATAACTGTTCGGTGCCCGCATCAGAAGAACCATTACTTCATCTATTATTTCATCTTCATCATAAATATGGCCATAATGAATCGTATGACTCTTGCACTGTGATAAAAGCTTGTTTCCTTTTTTTGGCCGGTATATCTTATCAATTACATCAAAAGCATCTTCTCCACTAATACGGATGATTCCAATTCCTGAATTCGTCATGGCGGAAGCAATTGCTGCAATAGTCTCTGTTTTCATAGAAATCTCCTTAATATAAGAATTCTTATATTATCTGTGTAATATATAAGAGTTATAAAACGGTATAATTATATCATTTTATAACTCTTATGAAATCATTTTCTTATAAAATTTTTAAATTATTTTTTTAATGTAACAACTACATGACGGAAAGGTTCTTCTCCCTCGCTGTGGGTTTCTACATATCTGTCACCCTGCAATGCAGAATGAATCACTCTTCTTTCAAATGGATTCATTGGCTCTAAAGATACTGGACGTTTTGTTCTCTTAACCTTATATGCAATATTCTTTGCAAGATTTTCCAGAGTATCTTTTCTTCTCTGGCGGTAATCTTCGGTATCAAGCTTAACTTTGATATATCCATCCGAATGTTTATTAACAGCAAGATTTGTAAGATACTGAAGAGAATCTAAAGTCTGTCCTCTCTTGCCAATCAGCAGTCCCATTTCTTTACCGCTTAATTCTACTTCATAGACCTTATCATCTTCTGCTTTCTTAATATCAATGGTAACTTCCATATTCATAGCAGAAAATACATTTTCCAAAAACTCACGGATATTATCTACCGTATCATTCTTCTTCCGTGCCTTGATGATTGCAGGTTTACTCTTGATACCAAGAAATCCGGTAGAACCCTTCTCAATAACTTCTACCTCAATCTTGTCACTGGTAGTTCCAAGCTTAATCGAAGCCTCTGTAATTGCATCATCCACTGTTTTTGCTGAAACTTCAATAAATTCCATTGTATATTACCCCCTCTATTTATTGTTTCTTTCATTGAATTCACGTACTCTGTTAGCTTTAGAAGCAAGACTTCCTGCTTTTGCATTACTTCTTACCTCTGCTGCATGCTCTAAAGCTTCTTCCTTTTCTTCTTTTGTCATAGTACCTGATTCAATAACATTTGCTTTTGTACTCATCTTTGCTGCATTAGCAATCTGATTTTCAATCAGACCCATTTTCTTTTCACGCTTTGCTTTTGCTTTTTCCTGATTAGCTTTCATAATAGCATCCCAGTCCATCTTATCAAGACGTTTGTTGATACCCCACTGCTGGATACTACGAACAAGAGCACTTGCAATCCAGTAAATACCAAGACCAACCGGTACAGTGAAACACATTACAAATGAGAATAATGGCATCATAAGATTCATGGTTTTCATCTGCTGTGCCATTGCATCATTTTCACCGGTAGAAGCGGTAGGCATTAATTTAATATTTAATCTCTGTGTCAGGAAAGAAATAACCGGAATCAGTAATGCACCGATTGCAAGTAAATAAGCTCCTGACTTAAAGCCTGTTGTCATAATATTCCATGGGCTGTTTGAAATGTTAAGTCCAAGGAAATAGTTTAACTTCTCTAAGGATTTCTCAGTTGCATCCAGATTGGTAAGATTACCAAATACTTTTGTTAACTCACTCCATCCGGAAGTATTCATCTTATATAAAACATCAACAATATAATTATGAAGAACATTTGTATCCGTAGCAGTAAAATCAACAGATAAACCTGCAATTTTAATTTTATCAACAAAGCTTGTCATCTTATCCGCAAAGCCGTCAATAGACATAATCTCTGTAACAAGAGCAGAAAACTTCTCTTTTACAGCTGGTACATATGCCGGTACATTTAAGAATACACGATATAAAGCAAACAGAATCGGCATCTGGATTAACATCTGGATACAGCTTCCGGTCGGTGAAACACCATATTTCTGGTAAACCATCTGTGTCTCTTCCTGCATCTTCTGCATGGAAACCTGGTCTCTTTTGCCATTATATTTCTTCTGGATAGCCTGAAGCTCCGGATTCATCTTCTGTGAAAGCTTTGAGAACTTCTGCTGTTTATAGGTTAATGGAAAAAGACATGCATAAATAATCAAAGTTAAGATAATAATGCAAAGTCCTATATTTTCTATTCCAAACAAACTGTTCAGCACATAATAGATTCCATTCATAATCCATCCTAAGACCTTCGCAATCGGTCCGAGAATCTTACCATTGTACTGAGTTAAAATGATTTCTGACACTTAACGTACCTCCTAATCATGGAACCGGGTCATATCCGCCTTTTGAAAAAGGATTACATCTTAATATCCTCCAGAGAGCCAGTGCTCCCCCCTTTACTGCACCATACTTTTCCACGGCAATCAGACCATAAGTAGAACAGGTCGGGCAATAAGGGCACTTTGTTGTTTTCATTGGTGAAAGATATTTTCTATAAAATTTAATGATTGCAATTAAAATTTTTTTCAAAATCATTCCATCTTCTTTTCGATATTATCTTTAAATAATTCCATGAAGATTCGAAAGATGCAGCAATGAACTCTTTAACTTGTGATAACCTTCATTTTTTGCTGACACCCTTACGATGACTACAATGTCCCAACCACTATGAAACATCTCTTCGTGCAGTCTGTAACTTTCTCTTAATAATCTCGTCAGATGATGTCTTACTACACTATTTCCTACTTTTTTACTGACGGAGATTCCAATTCGATTCGATTCCAAACCATTTTCCAGAACATACATCACCAGATACTTGTCCGCATAAGACTTACCATTGCGATATACATTCTGGAAATCTTTGTTTTTCTTCAATGAGTCCATTTTTCAATCCTTAAAAAAGTCTTGTAATAAGAAGAAAAAGACCACAAAAGTTGTGGCCTATGCTGATAATTTCTTTCTTCCTTTTAATCTTCTTGCAGCCAATACTTTTCTTCCGCCTGCTGTACTCATTCTTTTACGAAAACCATGAACTTTATTTCTCTGTCTGTTTTTTGGCTGAAATGTCATCTTACCTTTATGCATAATAATCCACCTCCTCTATGCTAGAAAACATCAGTACAATTATAACAAAAAAACCTGTCAAGTCAAGTAAAACCTGCATTTTTCGGTAATTAATTTTTATACTACTATATATATAAGGAAGAAACTATTTTTAATCTATATCTAGTATCCATTTTCTTCCTTCCATACCATAAAATTTATATATAAAAATTTTATGCACAGGTTATCCACAATTGTTCATAACCTGTGCATAACCTGTAGATAATTTAAGGATAACTTGTTGTTAAAATGACCCTGCCTTAATTTTGAATAGCTTTTTCCGCTAAAATAAAGGCTTTTTTATCCACTTTATTCACATTAGGCTTATCACCTATACCTTTAAAAGTTCTCATTGATAATTTGCCCCATTTAGTTTATTATTAAAAGAGTAGGATTCTATATAATGCTATAAATATGAGAAGCTTTAAAAAGCTTAAATAATAGAAACATGGAGATTTTTATGGAACAGATCATTGAAAAATGGGAAGAAATTTTAAGAACTGTCAAGGAAGAGCATGAACTTACTGACATTTCTTTTAAAACCTGGTTGGAACCACTTAAGGTATTTGATGTCAAAGACAATACTTTATACATACTGGTACCGGACGAACAGATGGGGCTTAACTACATTACCAAGAAATACACTCTTCCTATTAAAGTAGCAGTCGCTGAAATTATTGGAAAGGATTACGAAATCGAATTTGTACTGCCGGAGCAGGCAAAATCCATGCGTACACCGAAACCAATGGCTTTCGTAAATACAGAAAGTATTGACAAATCCAGTTTGAATCCAAACTATACCTTCGATACTTTTGTTGTTGGAAATAATAACAAACTGGCTCATGCAGCTTCACTGGCTGTTGCAGAATCTCCGGGAGAAGTCTATAACCCACTCTTTTTATATGGAGGCGTAGGACTTGGTAAAACACATTTGATGCATTCCATCGCACATTTTATCCAGTCCAATAACCCAGATGTGAAGATTTTATATGTTTCTTCGGAAACTTTTACCAATGAACTGATTGAAGCCATCCGAAATGGCAATAATACAGCTATGACAAAATTCCGTGAGAAATATCGTAATATCGATGTACTTTTAATCGACGATATCCAGTTTATTATAGGAAAAGAAAGTACACAGGAAGAATTTTTCCATACCTTTAATGAGCTTTATCTTGCTAAGAAACAGATTGTTATTTCTTCTGATAAGCCGCCAAAGGATATGGAAACATTAGAAGAACGTATCCGCTCCCGTTTTGAATGCGGTCTGACTGCTGACATCGGTTCTCCGGATTATGAAACCAGAATGGCAATTCTGCGAAGAAAAGAAGAAATGGATAATTTCCATTTAGATGATGAAATTTTAAAATACATTGCTACTAATATTAAGTCTAATATCAGGGAACTGGAAGGTGCTTTAAATAAACTGCTTGCCTACTCCAATCTTGAACAGACTGAGATTACCATGGAAGTAGCCATGAAAGAGCTTCAGAATATTATTTCTCCGGACAAGCCGAGGGAGATTACTCCACAGCTTATTATTGATGTGGTATGCGAACATTTCCATATTACAAAAGAGCAGATGATTTCTAAAAGCCGCAGCAACGATATTGCAAAGCCGAGACAGATTGCCATGTATCTTTGCAAAAATATGACTGGGGTTTCCTTAGAAAATATTGGAGAACTCTTAGGAGGAAGAGATCATTCTACCGTAATTCATGGTATTAATAAGGTAGAAGCTGAATTACAGACTAATGAAGCAACCGTAAATCTCTTAAATACCATTAAGAAAAAAATTAACCCAAATTAATTTATGCACAGGGTTCTGTTTATAATTTGTGAACTAGCTGTGGAATGGCTTTGGATAACTAATTATGTTAACTTTACATAAAAATTTATTCACTTTTTATTAAGACACAATCCTCAGTCATTTAAACAGGTTATACAGTAACAAAATTCTTTTAAATGCTTATGAATTAAGGGTTGCAGAGGTTATTCACTTATTAACATCCCCTAAGAATAAGACGTTTAATTTCTTTTTAAATATTATATTTATATATGTCGAAAGGAGTTATGAACAACATGAAAATCATCTGTTCAAAATCAAATTTACTTTATGGTGTAAACATTGTTTCCAAAGCCGTACCAACCAGAACGACCATGGCTATCTTAGAATGTATCTTAATAGATGCTTCTGCCGGTGAGATTAAATTAACTGCCAATGATATGGAACTTGGAATCGAAACAAAAATAGAAGGAGAGATTGAAGAAAGAGGAATTATCGCATTAGATGCAAAAGTTTTTTCTGATATCGTAAGAAAGCTTCCTGACAATGAAGTTGTAATCGAAACAGACTCTTCCTTTAAGACAACCATTACCTGTGAAAAAGCAAAATTCAATATCATTGGAAAATCCGGTGAAGATTTTTCTTATATTCCATATATTGAAAGAAATGAAGAAATCAGCATTTCACAGTTTACTTTAAAAGAAGTAATCCGCCAGACAATCTTTTCTATTGCAGATAATGATAATAATAAGCTGATGACAGGAGAATTATTTGAAATCAATGAGAACAGCTTAAAGGTTGTATCACTGGATGGCCACCGTATTTCAATCCGTAATATAGAACTGAAAAATAATTATGAGCATAAGAAAGTGGTTGTTCCTGGAAAGACTTTACAGGAAATCAGCAAGATTCTCCCGGGAAATGCTGACGAAGATGTCAGCATGTATTTATCAGACAACCATATTGTATTTGAATTTGGCAATACCACCGTTGTTTCCCGTCTGATTGAAGGCGAGTATTTTAAGATTGAACAGATGCTTTCTTCTGATTATGAGACAAAGGTTAAGATTAACAAACGTGAATTATTAGACTGTATCGACCGTGCTACCCTTTTAGTAAAAGAGGGAGATAAGAAGCCGATTATCATGAATATAACAGATGATAAGATGGAATTAAAAATCAATTCTTTCATTGGTTCCATGAATGAAGAAATTGATATTACCAAAGATGGAAAAGATATTTTAATTGGATTCAATCCGAAATTCTTTATCGATGCCCTTCGTGTCATTGATGAAGAAGAAGTAACCCTTTATATGGTAAATCCAAAGGCACCATGTTTTATCCGGGATGAAAATGAGACCTTTATCTATCTGATTCTTCCGGTAAACTTTAATGCAGCTGCAAACTAGGATTTGCAGAGGCAGGAAGAGAGGCAATCATGCAGGAAATTAAGCTGCGGGATGAATATATTAAGCTGGGACAGGCGTTAAAAGCTGCCGGAGTCGTAGACTCCGGAGTCACTGCCAAGCTTGTAATATTAGATGAAAAAGTTAAGGTAAATGGCGAAGTTGAAGTACAGCGTGGCAAGAAATTATATGATGGAGATGTAGTGGAAGCTTTGGGCGAAACCATAAAGATTGTAAAATGATAATAAAGTCCATTGAACTTAAGAATTTCCGTAATTATGAAGAGTTAAATCTGAATCTTGACGGTGGAACCAATATTTTATATGGGGACAATGCCCAGGGAAAGACCAATATATTAGAATCCATTTATGTCAGCGGAACAACGAAATCCCATAAGGGAAGCCGCGATAAAGAAATGATTCGTTTTGGTGAAAATGAGGCACATATCCGTACTATGGTGGAAAAAAATCAGATGAGTTATCAGATTGATATGCATCTGAAGAAGAACCGTTCCAAGGGAATTGCCATTAATGGTGTGCCAATCCGCAAGGCAAGTGAGCTTTTCGGTGTGCTGAATATGGTATTTTTCTCACCGGAGGATTTAAATATTATCAAAAATGGTCCTTCCGAGCGCAGAAGATTTTTAGATTCGGAAATCTGCCAGCTGGATAAAATTTATCTTTCTGATTTAACCAAGTATAATAAAGTTTTAAATCAGCGCAATAAGCTGTTAAAAGATATGGTATTTCATCCGGATTTGGAAAATACGTTATCCGTGTGGGATATGCAGCTCATTTCTTACGGCAGGCGGATTATCAGCCGACGCCGGAGATTTGTAGAAGAATTAAATGAAATTGTCCGGGGCATCCATGAAAGCATTTCCGGTGGCAGGGAGCAGCTGACGCTGACGTATGAGCCGGATATCGAAGAAACTTTTTTTGAAGATGAATTGAACCGGGCGAAGGAAAAGGACAGAAAATACTGCAGTACCTCCGTGGGACCCCACAGAGATGATATTTCCTTTTTTATCGGAGATATCGATATCCGTAAATTCGGTTCCCAGGGACAGCAGAGAACTTCTGCTTTATCACTGAAATTATCAGAGATAGAGCTGGTGAAAAGATGTATTCATGATACACCGGTACTTCTTTTAGATGATGTACTTTCCGAACTGGACAGTAACAGGCAGAATTATCTGCTTAACAGTATACATGATATTCAGACGGTCATTACCTGTACCGGTCTGGATGAATTTGTAAAAAACCGCTTCCAGATTGATAAAATATTTGAAGTCATAAGCGGAACAGTAAGTGAAAAAAATGAAATGTAAAATAATCCGTGAATAGGAGGAATACAGATGAGTACGGAATACGGAGCAGACCAAATTCAGATTTTGGAAGGTTTGGAAGCAGTAAGAAAGAGACCTGGAATGTATATTGGAAGTACCTCTGTGAGAGGACTTCACCATCTGGTATATGAAATTGTGGATAATTCTGTCGACGAAGCACTGGCAGGTTATTGTACCCATATTATCGTTACGATTAATAAAGACAATTCCATTACCGTAGAAGATGATGGACGTGGAATTCCGGTAGGAATTAACCACAAAGCAGGTATTCCTGCGGTAGAAGTAGTATTTACTGTATTGCATGCCGGCGGAAAATTCGGCGGTGGAGGATATAAGGTATCAGGTGGATTACATGGTGTAGGAGCATCCGTTGTAAATGCACTTTCTAACTGGCTGGAAGTACAGATTTTCCACGATGGAAAGATTTATAAACAACGTTATGAACGTGGACATACCATGTATCCACTGAAGGAAGTCGGAAAATGTGATATAAATAAAACCGGTACTACTGTAACCTTTTCTCCGGACGGAAGCATTTTCGAAGAAACCGTATATGATTTTGATACATTAAAGCAGCGTTTAAGAGAGACTGCATTCCTGACAAAGAATCTTAGGATTACACTTCGTGATGACAGGGAAGAGCCTGTAAAAGAACGGGTATTCCATTATGAAGGCGGTATTAAGGAATTTGTAACTTACTTAAATAAGAGCAAGGAAGCATTGTATCCGGAGGTTATTTATTGTGAAGGTGAGAAAAACGGGGTTCTTGTTGAAGTTGCTATGCAGCATAACGATGCATATAACGAAGCTACGTACAGCTTTGTCAATAACATCATCACGCCGGAGGGTGGAACACATCTGGCAGGTTTCCGTAATGCGCTTACCAAAACTTTTAATGAATATGCGCGGGCAAATAAGATTTTAAAGGATTCTGAGCCGCCACTTTCCGGTGATGATATCCGTGAAGGTTTAACTGCTATTGTAAGTATTAAGATTGAAGAGCCTCAGTTTGAGGGACAGACCAAGCAGAAGCTTGGTAACAGTGAAGCAAGAGGAGCCGTAGACAGCGTAGTAAGTGAGCAGCTTACATACTTTTTAGAGCAGAATCCTCAGGTTGCAAAGACCATTTGTGAAAAATCACTTCTGGCACAGCGTGCAAGAGAGGCAGCGAGAAAAGCAAGAGATTTAACCAGAAGAAAGACTGCATTAGAAGGAACCTCACTTCCTGGAAAATTAGCAGACTGTTCTGATAAAGATCCGAAAAACTGCGAAATTTTCATCGTCGAGGGAGATTCCGCTGGCGGTTCCGCAAAGACTGCAAGAAGCCGTGCAACCCAGGCAATTCTTCCACTTCGTGGAAAGATTTTGAATGTAGAGAAAGCAAGACTTGATAAAATTTACGGAAATGCTGAGATTAAAGCCATGATTACAGCATTTGGTACCGGTATTCATGAAGATTTTGATATCAGTAAATTAAGATATCATAAGATTATTATTATGACCGATGCCGATGTGGATGGTGCCCATATCAGTACCCTGATGCTTACTTTTATTTATCGCTTCATGCCGGAATTAATCAAACAGGGCTATGTATATCTGGCACAGCCGCCACTTTATAAGATTGAGAAAAATAAAAATGTCTGGTATGCCTACAGCGATGAACAGCTCAACAATATCTTAAAAGAGATTGGACGAGACGGTAATAATAAGATTCAGCGATACAAAGGATTAGGAGAAATGGATGCCGAGCAGCTTTGGGAGACAACCATGGATCCTGAGAAGAGAATCTTACGTCGTGTTGTAATGGATGAAGAAGAAGCATCTGAAATTGATGTAACATTCAACACCTTAATGGGTGATAAAGTAGAACCAAGACGTGATTTTATTGAAGCAAATGCGAAGTATGTCCAGAACCTGGATATCTAGGAGGAAAAATAGATGGATGACAAGATATTTGACCAGATACATGACGTAGACTTAAAGAAAACGATGGAAACATCTTATATAGACTATGCCATGAGTGTAATTGCAGCCCGGGCTTTGCCGGATGTAAGGGATGGTCTGAAACCGGTACAGAGACGTGTACTGTTTTCCATGATAGAGTTGAATAACGGTCCGGATAAGCCACATAGAAAATGTGCCCGTATCGTCGGAGATACCATGGGTAAATATCACCCACACGGAGACAGTTCAATCTATGGAGCATTGGTAAATATGGCACAGGACTGGTCTACCAGATATCCATTGGTAGATGGTCATGGTAACTTCGGTTCTGTAGACGGTGATGGAGCTGCGGCAATGCGATATACCGAAGCAAGACTTTCTAAGATTTCCATGGAAATGCTTGCTGATATTAATAAAGATACCGTTGATTTCATGCCAAACTTTGATGAGACCGAGAAAGAGCCTGTTGTACTGCCATCAAGATTTCCAAATCTTTTAGTAAATGGTACAACTGGTATTGCGGTAGGTATGGCAACCAATATTCCGCCACATAACTTAAGAGAAGTTATCAATGCAGTAGTAAAAATCATTGATAATGAAGTAGAGCAGGATCGTGGAACCGATATTGAAGAGTTATTAGATATTGTAAAAGGACCTGATTTTCCAACCGGTGGAATGATTCTTGGTACAACCGGAATCAACGAAGCATACCGTACCGGTCGTGGAAAGATTCGTGTTCGTGCAGTTACCAATATTGAGCCGATGAATAATGGAAAGAACCGTATTATTGTAACGGAACTTCCATATATGGTAAATAAAGCCCGCCTCATCGAAAAGATTGCAGAATTAGTAAGAGATAAAAAAATTGACGGAATCACCGATTTACGTGATGAATCAGATCGTCAGGGTATGAGAATATGTATTGAGCTGCGTCGTGATGTAAATCCAAACGTAGTCTTAAACCTTTTATATAAGCATACCCAGTTACAGGATACCTTTGGTGTTATTATGCTGGCATTGGTAAACAATCAGCCGAAAGTCTTAAATCTTCTTGATATGTTAAACTACTATCTGATGCATCAGAAGGAAGTTGTTACAAGAAGAACGAAATATGATTTAAACAAGGCAGAAGAAAGAGCTCATCTGTTAGAGGGTTTACTGATTGCCTTAGACCATATTGATGAAGTAATTTCCATTATCCGTGGAAGTAAGACAACACCGGAAGCAAAAGAAAAATTAATGAACCGCTTCGGACTCAGCGATGCACAGGCACAGGCTATTGTAGATATGCGTCTGCGTGCACTGACTGGTCTGGAACGTGAGAAGATTGAAAATGAATATAAGGAATTAGTAGCAAGAATCGCAGAATTAAAAGCAATCCTTGCAGATGAGAAGAAACTTCTTGGTGTTATCAGAGAAGAAATTCTTCTGATTGCAGATAAGTATGGAGACGAAAGAAGAACATCTATCGGATTTGACGAATATGACATTTCCATGGAAGATCTGATTCCGGTAACCAATACGGTAATCACCATGACAAAATTAGGATATATCAAGCGCATGAGCGTAGATAATTTCCGCAGCCAGCATCGTGGTGGTAAAGGAATTAAGGGAATGGAGACCATTGAGAACGATTATATCGAAGAACTTCTCATGACAACTTCCCATCATTATTTGATGTTCTTTACCAACAGCGGAAAAGTATATCGTATGAAAGCATACGAAATTCCGGAGGCAGGAAGAACAGCCAGAGGAACCGCAATTATCAATCTGCTTCAGCTTCAGCCGGGTGAGAAAATTACCGCAGTTATTCCGATTAAGGAATACAAAGAAGGTGAATACCTCTTTATGGCAACCAAGAATGGTATTGTGAAGAAGACACCAATCTGCGAATATGCAAATGTCCGTAAGACAGGTCTTGCAGCAATTAACCTTCGTGATGATGATGAACTGATTGAAGTAAAGAAGACAGATAACAATAAAGATATCATCTTAGTAACCAAATATGGCCAGTGTATCCGTTTCCATGAAACAGATGTAAGAAGCACCGGTCGTGTATCCATGGGTGTTATCGGTATGAATTTAGCAGACAGCGACAAAGTCGTAGGAATGCAGTTAAATACCCAGGGTGATGCACTGATGATTGTATCTGAAAAAGGTCTTGGAAAATGTACCCTGATGTCTGAATTCTCACCACAGAACCGTGGCGGTAAAGGCGTGAAGTGCTACAAGATTACCGAGAAGACCGGTAATATCATCGGTGTCAAAGCCGTAAATCAGGATAACGAAATAATGCTGATTACCACAGAAGGAATCATCATTCGGATTCCGGTAAATGGAACAGCACTTTTAGGTAGAGTAACATCCGGAGTAAAACTGATTAATGTAAATGACGGAGTAACTGTAGCCAGCATGGCTAAGGTAAAAGAAGATAAATCCATTATGGAAAATGATATTCCAGAGCCGGAGCAGCCAGAAGGTGTTATTGTAGAAGAAGATGAAGATGCATCAGCATCGGAGGAAGAGCTGATATCCAAGGAGCTTGGTGAATTAATTAACCGCGCAGAGCAGGATAGCGAAGAAGAATAAAAAACTTTATAAAAAAGAGGGCGGAATCACTGTATCATGATTTCGCCCTTTCAAAAAATAATGGGGGATTAAAGATGCCACAGACATTTTATGAAGTACTATGGATTTTTATTATTTATGCATTTATTGGATGGTGCAGCGAAGTATCATATGCAGCATTGGATAGGGGAATCTTTGTAAACAGAGGATTTTTGAACGGACCATACTGTCCAATTTACGGATGTGGAGTATTAATCGTGGTTGTGTTACTGACACCATTAAAGAAAAATTTACTGATATTATATTTAGGTTCCTTCCTATTGACATCAGTTCTGGAATTTATAACAGGATTCGTAATGGAAAAAGTATTTCATAATAAATGGTGGGATTACTCGGATAAACCCTTTAATATAATGGGATATGTATGTCTGAAATTTTCAATTTTCTGGGGATTGGCATGTACCTTTATTATGCTGATTATTCATCCGATTATTTACGGATTCATTCATCTGATACCGCATATTGTGGGGGTGGTATTACTTATAATTATAATGACCGGATTTGCCATTGACGTAGTAGTAACGGTATCTACTATTGTGAAGTTCAACCGCAGGTTAAAGGTAATGGATGATATTGCAGCAAAAATTAAAGTATTGTCCAACCAGATTGGTGAAAATATTTATGAAAATGTAGAAGAAGCACTGGAAAAATCTGCAGAATTTAAAGAAGGGCATGCAGAAAAGATAGAAAAACTCGAAAATTTGCGTCATAAATATGATGAACTTTTATCCAAAAAGAATGCAGTATCCAGCCGTCTGATGAAAGCATTCCCGGATATGAAATCAAAACATCATAACGAGATTTTGCAGAAATTAAAGAAAATCAATATAAGAAAGTAGGAAAATATGAAACCGAAAATAAAAACAGGGATAAGCGCAATCATGATAATAGGATGGATATTTGCAGGGCTGGGTTCTGTCTTTTTAATAATGGGAATCCTTTTTCTGACACAGTCCGGTAAAGAGGAAGCCTTTAAAATGTTAGGACTCATCTTTGGCGGAACCGGACTATTCTTTTTCCTGATTGGTGTCATTTTTTTGATATTGCATTACAATAATAAAAGCAGCTTAAAGAAAATTGTAGATAACGGCTATTACATTATGGCAGAAATTTCAAATATAGATATGAATTATAATGTAAACGTAAATGGCAGATGCCCTTATGTGATATATGCCAGATATCAGGATATGAATGGCTGCATCCATACATTTCACAGCCGCAACATTTTCTTTTATCCGGCGGGAATGATGAAAAATAATATGGTAAAAATTTATACAAGACCGGATAATTTTAAAAAATACTATATGGATATCGATGAGATTTTACCGGAAGTACAGATGCATTAAAGGAGACAGAAATGATAAGAACAGTAAAAACAAGTGAAATAACAGAAAATATCAAAGAAATGTGCATTGAAGCAAATTATTATTTATCCAGGGATATGGATGCAGCAATGAAAAATGCGGCTGCAACGGAAGAATCTGAACTAGGACAGAAAATATTAAATCAGTTACAGGATAATCTTGAAATTGCAGATAAAGAGCAGATTCCGATTTGTCAGGATACCGGAATGGCAGTGGTATTTATTGAAGTTGGACAGGATGTTCATTTTGAAGGTGATGCTATAGAAGATGCCATTAATGAAGGAGTGCGTCAGGGATATGTGGAAGGATATCTTCGGAAATCCGTCGTAAAAGACCCACTGATTCGTGAAAATACCAAAGATAATACTCCGGCAGTTATACATTATTCCATTGTGCCAGGCGATAAAGTGAAAATGACTGTTGCACCAAAGGGATTCGGCAGTGAAAATATGAGCCGCGTCTTCATGTTGAAGCCTGCAGAAGGAATCGAAGGTGTTAAAAATGCCATCATGACTGCAGTAGCTGATGCAGGTCCAAATGCCTGCCCGCCAATGGTAGTAGGCGTTGGAATCGGAGGCACCTTTGAAAAATGTGCGATTCTTGCAAAAAAAGCATTAACCAGAAGTGTAGATTCCTATTCTGAAATACCTTATGTAAAAAATCTGGAAATAGAAATGTTAGATAAAATTAATAAGTTAGGCATCGGACCGGGCGGATTAGGCGGAACAACTACAGCTTTAAAGGTAAACATCAATACATACCCGACACATATCGCAGGACTTCCGGTGGCAGTGAACATCTGCTGTCATGTAAACAGACATGTGGTAAGGGAGATTTAAAATGAACACAATTGTAATAGAAGGAAAAGAATATCATTTTAAAATGGCACATCCGGAAAATACAGAAGAAATACTGTCTTTATATCAGAGTGCCATGGGAACAGAAGGCTGCACCTGGGATGAAACATATCCAAGCCGGGAGACCATTGCAAAAGATTTTGCAAATCAGGCATTATTTATAATAGAAGATAATGCCCATAAAATAGCCGGAGCAATTTCAATTGATGAAGATACGGAAGTAAATGCATTAACCTGCTGGTCGAAGCAGTTAGAGCCATCCGCTGAGCTGGCTCGTCTTGTCATAAGAGAGACAGAACAGAATCATGGACTGGCACGCATTATGATTCAAAAGACCATGGAAGAATTAAAAAAAAGTGGCATGAAAGGTGTGCATTTTCTGGTAAGTAAGACAAATGAAAGGGCAATGCGTTCCTATCAGAAATTGAATTTTACAAAATGTGGTGAATCGGATCTTTATGGAGAAGACTGGTGGTGCTACGAAAAGGCATTATAATAGATTTATTATAAAAGCTGGTAAATATCATTATTTATTATAGAAAGAACAGGTGATAGAATGGATAAATATATTACAACACCGATAACAGAAGAAAAGACAGCAGAGCTTCATGCAGGAGATTATGTATACATAACAGGAACGATTTATGTGGCAAGAGATGCAGCCCACAAGAGAATGATGGAAGTCTTAGAAAGAGGAGAAGAACTTCCGATAGACATTTTAGATTCCACAATCTATTATATGGGACCATCACCGGCAAGAGAGGGAAGACCAATCGGTTCCGCAGGTCCGACCACTGCAACCCGTATGGATAAGTATGCACCAACCCTATTGGATTTGGGTGAAAAGGCAATGATTGGAAAAGGAAAACGTTCCAAAGAAGTCATAGATGCCATCATCCGTAATAAAGCAGTATACTTTGCAGCAATCGGCGGGGCAGGCGCACTTCTTTCTAAATGTATTACCAAATCAGAAATTGTCTGTTATGAAGATTTGGGAGCGGAAGCCATCCGCAAGCTGGAAGTAAAAGACTTCCCGGTAATAGTTGTGATAGACAGAGATGGCAACAACCTCTATGAAACAGCAATAGAAAAATATAAGAAAATCCAGCTTTAAAATGCTCTAAAAAAATAAGTGAAAAATAATTTGAATTTGTGATTGACAAAGTGAAATAGTTTTAGTATTATTATCTATGCGTCATGTACGCAGACAACATCATATTTATTTGGAAAGTTCAGATATGGAGAAATACTCAAGAGGCTGAAGAGGCGCCCCTGCTAAGGGTGTAGGTCGGGCAACCGGCGCGAGGGTTCAAATCCCTCTTTCTCCGCTTTTTCCAAAGATAAAGAAATTTATTTTTTTTGGAAAAAGTTGTTGACAGATAAGAAATAAGATGTTATACTAAATGAGTTGTGTCTGAGAGATACAATAAAGAACCTTGATAACTGAACAGTGAAATAACCTTGAAAGATTTTGAGAAAAA
>NZ_QTWM01000012.1:0-52056 GCF_003461125.1 Roseburia sp. AF22-2LB | reverse complement strand
TATTTTCAAGGCTTGAAAGCGGTTTTCATCAACACATTTTGTCCTATAACTCTTTTTGTAATCTTTCTTTATTTCTGATGCATTTCAATGCTGTTTCACTTTCTGTTTTTCTGTATCTGCAGTCTCATTACTCATGCCGGCTTCTTCTGTATCTGCTGTTTCATTGCCCAGACAGTCTAGAATTCCATCTGCAATAGCTTCTGCCACTGCCTCCTGATATTCCCCGGTAGATAATTTCGCGGCTTCCTCGGAATTACTTAAGAAGCCACATTCTACGATTACCGTAGGATATGCCGTTTTTTTCAGGAGATAATAACTCTCATTGGCTTTTGCTTCCCGCTTATTTTCCGTATCCAGATGCGACCGCAGGCTTTCCTGCATAATCCCGGCAATTTTTCTGCCCTCCTCGGACTGTCCAAAATAGAAGCACTGAGCTCCGCTTATGGACTCTTCCGTATAACTGTTCTGATGGACACTTATGGTAAATAACGGCTTCGCCTCATCAATCAGCCGGCAGCGGTTACGCATATCTGCCACCTTTTTGCTGCCGCTCTCCCCTTTATCAAGACTTTCGTCTGTCTCCCGGGTCAGAATCACTGTTATATTTTCTTTTTCCAGACGGGCTTTTACCTTCTTTGCAATGGCAAGGTTAATGTCCTTTTCCAGTTCGCCGTGAATCCCGATTTTGCCCGGGTCATCACCGCCATGGCCTGCGTCCACAACGATACATGGCTTTTCTTCTGCTGCCCGCATGCTGCTTACCAGCACTGCTCCTTCTTTTGATAACAGGCATACTGCCACCAGTAGAAGAACTGCCATATATAATTCCATTCTTTTTTTCAAACCACACTTCCTAATTTTTTTCTTTATAATAAATATGAAAGTGCCGGCTCAATTATCCTGTTTTATCTGTTAATCTACTTTAAACTTCGCAATTTCTTCGGCAATATCCGTAACGCTTCCTTTCTCCTTTGCGGTTTTACACTTTAGTTATTTGTATATTTTATAATGGTATCCCAGATGCTGTCTGTCTCAAAGCCAAGCTTCCAGAAAGATATTCCCGCCAGTTTATTTGACTTCATGACTTCTAACTTCTTCTCAAGGGAAGCTGCGTCTTCTATCCAGACTTTATAGGTAACCCCATCATTTACATATTCTGCGTAATTCTGCCCATCTTCTTCCGACCAGGTCGGCGTTGCTCCATTTAATTCCAGACGTTTCTGTACCGTATCCATTCCAACAGCTTCGCTGGTCAAATCATATGGTACATAGTCCTCTGCTGCTGCAGCTGTTGTATCTTCTTCATCATCTGCTTTTGGTGTCTCTGCCCATATTCTTGTATAGAATGGACATCCCAGAATGATCTGGTCTGCAGGTACTTCCTTTAAGGTATCGGCTACTCCGTTGGTTACAAATCCAATGGATGCAACAGATCCTTCATCTGAGCCGGCATAATGCTCATCATATCCCATAATCACTACATAATCCGCAAAATTTGCCTGCTCTTCCCGGTCATAAAATGCAGTATAAGCACTCGGCACATAGTTGTCCACGGATAATACCACACCGTTGTTTGCACATTTTAAAGAAAGTTCACGGATAAACTGGATATAGCTGTCTCCCACTGCTTCACTGTTTAAGGATTCAAAATCCAGGTTAATTCCATCTAAATCGTACTGGATTGCTGCTGAAATAATCTGATTGACCAGATACTGTCTGGTAGAGGTATGGGTCAGAACAGCAGCTGTGTCCACGTCTTTATTTTCAAGATTGCTTACCAGTCCCCAGACCTCAATATTATTCTGATGGCAGTAGTTTACATAATCCAACGATGCAAGGTTTGCAATGTTGCCGTTATTATCATTTAAGTAGAACCAGGTCGGTGCGATTACATTGATTCCCTTGGTATTCTGTAATACCGTTGCAATGGTGCTGTTGGCATCCTTTGTTGTCACCTGATGCCATGCCATTTCTATGGTAAAGTCCTTGGAAATATGGGTAAATTCCGGCTCTGTAAAATCATTGTTCAAGGTTTCAGTGGTTACTTTTCCTACGAACTTATTCTTAAGGTATCCGATAACACCATCTTCTGTCATGGCTTTGGTCCAGCTGTCACCTGCATCCAAAATTGTCAGGGTCTCACCTTTTTCTAAGTCTTTCACGATTGGACTCTTGATACCGCCCTTTAAACGAAGCTGTGTTGCCTTCTTCGCCGGTGCTGTATCCACATCCCCCCACACGGTATTGATTACGGTACGATTCGGGCCTTCATATACTTCGTGGGTAATATTGGTATACTGCTCTACGAAATCAAGTGCAAGATACATGGTATTGCTGTCATTCCGGACAATTGTATAATCTGCACTCTGGTTTTCCTTTCCTACCTGATAGGTATTGCTGCCTGCTGCCACGGTAACGAGATTATCCGGCAGTGTATAAAGCAATACATTTTCATTGGCATCCCAGTAAAAACGGTCATTGAAGCGGTCATGTACCGTTTCATAATCCACATATACTTCGCCGTCTATATATTTGCCCGGTGTTTCTAACACTTCATGATCCACCACCAGCGAAATATCATCATCCGCCTGTAAATGATAATATTCTGTCATATCCTGATGCTCTTTACTCGGAATATATTTCTGAATAATTTTCGTTCCTACGGCAATCAGCAGCACCAGTAATATCAATACGATTACCACAATAACCGGTGCTAATTTCGTATTTTTTCTGTTCCGTCTGCGGTTCCTGTTTCTATTTCTATTTCCATTTGTCGGTCTGTTCGTTCGCTGCGTTCTCTCCAAGCCTGCGTCCTCCTGTACTTTACTGTTCTATTTTCTTATGGTTTTCCATTTTTGTTTTCTTTGCCATAAGCATACGTCATTGGTGGGAAAATTTCAAGTAAAAACCACCTGGAAACACGCTTTGCGAATTTCCCGCGTAAAAAGAGGCACAGACTATAATTTTTGTCTGTGCCTCTTACCTTTCTTTTTCTTTACATTGTGCTGCATTCTGCAGCGGTGTGAGTAAGCATTCAGGGTAACCTTCTCACATCAAAAGCATATATTTCTATTTATTCATCTTTTTTTGTTTTTGGTTTCTGTTAAATTTACATGCCTGCTTTCTACTTTCCTTTTCCAAAAGGATAAGCGTTCGTGATATGTTAAACTAAAGTTTTTAAAAACAGGCGCTCTGCTTCTTTTAAATGAAGCGGGTCCTCCATAAAAGGAAGGGTATGGATTGGTATGCGGTATTGTTTCTGAAAATCTTTTTTATCTTTTTTCATCCCAAACTGTGCCAGAAACGTCACGTTATCCAAATACTTTTCCTCTTCCCATATGACGGACATAAAATACTCTAATTCCTTTCGTTTCCATGGACTTAAGGAAACCAGAATCAGCTTCCGGTCACAGCGCAAGAATTCCCGACGAATCCTGTAAAACTCACTTCCGCCGTCTATGATGTAATATTCATAGCCCTGTCGGATATATTCCGGCATATTATCACTTCCCGCATTTGCAAAATAGTGTTTTCTGTCCGACCGCCCCCATTTACCCTGCTGCTGTTTCTGCAGTTCTTCCAATTCGTGATTTCCACTTAATTCCACCAATGCCGTGTGACTTTTCAGGCAGTCCGCACAGTAATGGGTCAGCGCAGTGCACAGATGCGTCACACCCACGCCCTGCTGCACACCAAATATTCCGATACTTTTTCTTTCTTCCATGGTTTGTTATCTTCTCCCTTCCTTCGAAAGCATTTGTGTGAAGAATGCTTCCTTTTCTCTGCCACCATCAAATGGCATTGTGTCCCTCGGATAACAGTACACTTCTCTTCCGATGAAAGCTGCAAATTCTCTCGCCTCCATGGGGCTGCTGTGATTACAGATAATTTTAAGATTTGGTACACAACGTAACGTTTGCCAGGCTTTCATGGAAGCCTCCCGCTTCCACAAAGACAGATTCACTACGAGTACTGTAATCTCAGCCTCTTCCATGCAGGCTTCTTCCACTGCAGCTCCATAATCGAAAATGAGTGTATCTTCCCCGCTGCCGATAGACTCACTTCCCCGGAAATTCCGGCAGATGACGATATCTTCTTCGCACTCTGCCTCACGGCTCCGCCCAATTTGTTCCACCACATTACTTATCTTTTCCCTCTTTTCGGACTGAATTTCCCGATACAGGGCATTTGCGCCCCCCGCATTAAAAAATGAAGTCAGTGCAATGGCTATATGGGTGGTTCCGACTCCGGATTCTGCCCCCACAACAGATATGCTTTTTAAGAGATGCTCTTTCCGATTCCCCTTCTGCTTTAACGCACGGGTCAGTGCCTGTTGTAATTCCCCGGCGCTTTTGTAACGCTTGTTTGGATTTTTTCTTGTGGCTTTTTGTGCGATATGCCGGAATGCCGGGCTGCTTTTGTGGGAATGCTTCTTAATATAAAGTGAAAAAACAGCCCCGATTGCATAAATATCGCTTGCCGTATGCAGTTCATATTCCCCGTACTGCTCCGGTGCCGCAAAACCTTTTGTTCCATAGTTCTGATAATTTTTTCCACGACTGGTAATATATGATGCAATTCCAAAATCGATTAATTTTACCTGATTCCCACATACTATAATGTGTGACGGTTTTAAATCCTGATGTAATACCGGAAATGGTTTCTGGCTGTGCAGGAATGAAACGATTCCGCAAAGTTGTATACCAATCTGTATCATATACTCCTGGGAAACTGACGTATTCCAAAGCAACTTCTCTAACGATTCCCCTTCAACATATTCCTCAATGATATAATAAAAGGCTTCATCTTCCTCTATATCATATACAATTGGAATTCCGGGATGTCGTAACTTAGCGAGAATGTTCGCTTCAGAAAGAATTGAAGACGGCATAGAACGTGTCTTTGAAATACACTTTATTGCACGATATGTCTCCAACTTCAGATGTCTGGCAAGATACACCTTTCCTGCTGCGCCGCTTCCTAACTCCGACAACAGCTCGTATCTGTCAAACAAAATTTGTGTTTCTATATGTTCCGCCCCTTCCTTCTTTCAAAGGAACCGGAACGCATCTCTTGGAATAGTTTATAGCACAAAGCAATTATGCTTTGCAATAGAAAATCTGTTTTTTTAGACTTTTTAGAAAACTTTAATATTTTTTACCGGTTTACAAGTATTTTTGATTCCATTATAATATAGGCGTAAACTTCATACAATTTTCTATAGATAAGGAAGTGATTTTTATGAAAATTGAAAAAGTGAATGACAACCAGATTCGCTGCACACTTACCAGAGCAGACTTAGATGACCGCCATCTGAAGCTGAGTGAGTTAGCATATGGCACGGAGAAAGCAAAGTCCCTGTTTCGTGACATGATGCAGCAGGCGAATTATGAATTTGGATTTGAAGCCGAGGATATGCCTCTTATGATAGAAGCCGTTCCCCTGACACAAGATACAGTATTGCTTATTATTACCAAGGTAGAATACCCGGAAGAGTTAGACACCCGGTTTTCCAAATTTTCAGAGCCGGACGAAAATGAATATCCGGATTTTGCAGATGCAAAGAACACTCCTGCAGCCGGAGCCGATGATATTTTAGGCTTCTTCAAACAGCTTCAGGAGAAGCAGAAGAGCGAACTTGCCAAGTCAGTGAAGGCTGCTGCCCCGGCAGAAGCTCCTGTCAAGAAGGCTGCCACTCCTGCTCCGAAGCCTGTCGTAGAACCGGTGGTAGATATTACCCGGCTGTTCGTCTTCGACAGCTTAGAGAAAATCAGCAATCTTGCCCGTATTTTAAATGGCTTTTATAACGACCGGAATTTCCTTTACAAGAATCCGAATAAGAGTGCCTTTTATCTGGTACTGCACAAGGGACACCATTCTCCGGAAGATTTCAATAAGGTCTGCAACATCTTATCGGAATACGCTTCCACTGAGAAATACAGCCGTGCTTCGCAGGCTTACTTCGATGAGCATTTCCTGCCTCTGATTAAAGAGCAGGCACTGCAGGTACTGGCGGAAATTTAAAAACGATAAAAAGGAATTGCTTTGAGTTTCACTCAATGGCAATTCTTTTTTTGTTTATCTTTCTAATTTATGTAACCGACCATGCTCCATCTCATATACTTCATCACATAATAATTCTATATCCTCTCGATTGTGACTGGCCAGTAGTAAAGTTTTTCCCTCTTCTTTAAAAGAAAGAAACAATTTCCTCATTTGTTCAACCCCATCTTTATCTAATCCATTCATCGGTTCATCTAAAATGAGAATATCCTGATTTTCCATCGTTGCCTGTGCAATTGCAAGACGCTGCTTCATACCCAGAGAATATTTTCCTACCGGTTTCTTTAGCTCCGGATCAAGTCCGACTTTTCTCATACTTTCTTTTACATATTCCCGATTTTTCTTATGATTAATCATATATAACAGTTCAAGATTTTTAAGTCCGCTGTACTGCTTTATAAATGCCGGTTCTTCAATAATTGTTCCCAAATTTTGAACCACATCCATATCTTTTCCAACCATTTTCCCACGAACTGTTATTGTTCCTTTTTCTACAAGATAAAATCCACTAATGCACTTAAAAAGTACTGATTTTCCTGAACCATTATACCCTACAATTCCATATATTTTTCCACTTTCACAAGTCAATGATACATCCTTTAATACTTTATGCTTTTTAAAAGATTTCTCAATATGTTCTACTTTAATAACCTCTGCCATAGCTATTCCTCCCTGCTTATCCAGTCTATTCTCTGAATCTGTCTCTGACCTGCAACCACCAGCAGAAACAGAATCAGAAAATAACCTACATAGATATATACAAAATTTGGTTTACTCAAATCATATCCATATCTCCAATTTCCCACATTTTCCCATGAAAATGGTGAAAAATATATAAGTCCTAATTTTGCACCGGCATCCAGATAGTTTACCATTGTAGAAAAGAAAATAAGCAGAATAGTGACTATATATGCACCTACTCTTCTAACATAAAGACTTAATGTATATAATAGCATTCCAATTACTGCAAATGCTAATATATCCATTAAAATTACATGCCCCATCATCTGGTAGGGTGTAAATGCTGACATTACTTTTGTATCCACAATCAGCGGAATCTGATATTTTTCCATACCATAAACAGAAACCGTCCTGTACAGACTTCCCCATGAATTGCTAAAATCAACTGCCGGAAAGTTCAATAAAATGCTTAATAATACCAGTATTACAGCTAATAAAATACTGCTTCCGAAAATATAAAAAATATTTCGACTTCCCCACCGCTTTTTTCCTATACGCTGTACAAAATATAATTCATTTCTCTCCATAAATGGAGCATTCGAATAAAAACATAACACACTTAAAAGTACAACCTTCATAAAGAAATCATCATTTTGAATAAAAGGTAATATTGCAAAACTGTCTTTTACGTTCAATTCCATTGCAAGATTCCGGTAGAGTCTTAACATATCATCTACCATAAATCCCCAAATGATAAGTAATGTCAAAAAACGCATGGACTTCATTCTGCAATAAAGATTCTGTATTTTTGACTGCAAATTCACATACTTTCCCCCCTTATCTCTTTTGTTACTCTGGCTGCAATCAAATTACCCAATACGATAACACAAAGTATTGTCATTAAGAATATGTATCCAAGACTTATCCATGCATTTCCAAATACATCTGTAGAAAACATAAATAGAGAATTCCAATCCCAAATACCACCTTGTGGAAATAATACGCCAAGATATGTAACTATAAAATAATAACCAGCCATAGGAATGCAGATTGCAAACATCTGATTCTTAGCCAATAGAGACAGCAGCATGGATACCAGACACAGAATGCCTCCTAACAATCCAAATATAATTGCAGAAAAAACCAAATATAATATTGGCATTCCATGCATTGCAAACCATCCAAAACAATTCCCACGCAAATCGACACCATTTGCTGTAAAAAATTCATCCTCTAACATCAGCAGGGGATGCCAAAAACTATCCTGCTGAAAAAAGAGTAACTGTCCTGCGAAAACAGTAATATCTGCTGCCAGAAATCCGCTTAATACTTTTGACCATATATAACTCTTTAAATCTCCACGCAAAATTTCATTCTGCCAAAAATGATGTTCCTGATCTTCTCTTAATGCATTTCCATATGCAAAGCTGCTAAATGCAAATATTGCAATTGTAACACTCTGAAATTTCATAACTTTATATCTGCTAATAACATCTATTGCCGGTTGTCCAACCTTCGCCATTAGATTCATCGTAATATATACCCCTATCACTCCAAGCCAAAATGGTGCTGAAGTAAATACCCTGTATAAATCCATTTTTAAATATTTTTTCAGCATATTACTACTCTACCTCCAGTTCAACCATCTCTTCTCCTGTGACAGCATTAATTGGTATATAATTATATGATTCATTCCGTCCTTCTCCCTGATATTTCCCAATCTGACATATCCATACCGGCACCATATCATATACCCCGTTCTTCTTTTGTAATGGATACATTACAAGCTGACATTTCCGAACAGTTATTGGTTCTTCCGTAATAACACTTCCATAGTTCTTTTCTAAAGCCTCTGCAATTTTATCAAAAGAAACCAGTGATAACTTCTTTTTTTCTAATTTGCAGGAATATAAAACAGGAATCTGAAGTTCCCCTAATCCATCTTTCATTGCATACACCTGCATATCGCCATACATTCCCGGATAATCCCTGATATTTTCATACCGGAAAATTTCGATTCCCTGTAAAGTCTGAGAAAAATAGAATAGATAACCCTCTTCCTCTTCTGACCATTCTTCTTTTGCATCTTCTTCGGATAAGCTGCCATCCTTTTGTAATATTTGCGTCTGCTCTTTTAAATCTTCTGCGTGCATACAATAGCTTTCATCATATTGCAGACTGCTTTTTTCTATTCCAAGCAGGCTCATTTGTTCACATGCATTTTCCCATGCTTCTTCTCTGCTAAAACCAGTCAAATCATCTGCGTCCTGAAACACACGCTCATTATCCATGGGATCCTCTGCTCCATATTCACCATTCATATGCAGTACCTGTACTAAATATCTCATTAATGGTTCTTTCCAGTAAAGTCCCTGTTCGGCATCTAAACGTAAAAATCCTTCTGATTCATTATCGTAAACTTCGGCATTCAACCTGTCCCCATTTCGGCTTTCTGTTTCAAAACAGCTTTCTTCATAGTTTAAATTATCCTTTAAGAACATTGTTTTCCACTTATCCGCATCCGGATAAACAATGCTTGCTGTTGATGCATATAAATTTTCATAATCAATATTTTCCCCTGTAATTATCTTTGCATCAAACACAAAACTATCGTTCACTGTTTTTTTATATTCTTCCGGAAAAGATACTGAACTCTGTTCCCTTTCTGTTGTATTTTCCGCTACACTCTGATATTTTGTCCGTTCATATGGCAGATGAGCCTGTTTCCATAAAATTGCTATGCATATTATTACTACTGTATAAAAGGCAATTGTTTTAATAACTTTTTTGCAGTTATTTATTTTCATATCTACTCCTTTTGCAGGTGGGGCTAACCCCACCTGCAATATATATAAGTTCTTTCCATTCTTTAAGATGTGTACCTTCCAGATATTGTTATGGTATGAGAATGTGCTGCGCGCCTGTGATTCATTTTTTACAGAAACAGCAAACGGACTTGCATCATTTGTCAATTTCCAATATTTTGGAAATAAATTTAAATATCACAAAATAGAATTCTCTTTTCTTTACTTAAAGAACCGGAATCCTCTGCTTACATTTCTCTATATCATTTTATTCTGGGAAATTTGATATCCAAGACTTTGAATATCAAATATAGCGATAACCGCAACTAAGAATTTTCTTGTCATCATAACTCCCTCTCCTCTTGTTTTCAATAACTATAAAAAGCTTAGTATTTTTCATTTTTTCTGTCAATATGAATTATTATCAAAACGAATTATAAATATTTGTATATTTTATACAATCTTACCTGTATATTTTAACTTCAAAACTCACTTTTTCTATCACACTATTTCTGTATCATTATAATCTGCAGAACCTGTCACTGACAGCTTCTTACGGATGCACGACTATAAAAAAAAGACCAGAACGCACGATATTTTCAAGCCTTACGGCATTCGATTATCGGACTGTTCTGGTCTTTCTCATTATATTTACTTCTTATTTAGCGTCTTTTGCAAGGAAATCATTGATTTCATCAACTAAAGACTGTGGCTCGATTCCATGAACCATTGCTGCCTGTTCAATTGTCTCCATCTGTGAAGATGGGCATCCCAAACAATGCATTCCTATGTTTAAAAGAATCGGTGCAATATTCTCATCGATCTGAAGTAATTCACCAATCATGGTATCCTTATTAATCTGTGCCATATTTTTTTCCTCCTTCTTGTTTTCAATGGTGTTATTATAATCCCTCCCGGCAAAATATGCAATTAGTTTTCCCTTTTGTCCACGATTATATACACGATTGCTTTTTCTTTAGTACATGATGGAGAAGTATTGTAAATCGCAATTTTTTGTATTAAAATAATTGCAAGCTAGATTCTAGCCTATACATTGTTTATTATTTTTAAAGGAGGACGATAAAATGGCATATGTAATTTCTGATTCATGTGTAAGCTGCGGTACTTGCGAAGGTGAATGCCCAGTTGGAGCTATCTCTGCAGGAGATGGAAAATACGAAATCGCTGCTGATACTTGCATCGAGTGTGGAACTTGTGCAGGTGCTTGCCCTACAGGAGCTATCAGCCAGGAATAATTTTCGTACTTAATTCAAAAGAAGCTGTTGGTTTTGCCACACAGCTTCTTTTTTTACGCGAGAATCTCGTAGTTATGCCCTCATTTGTGAAGGCTATGCTTCATTCGGTTTCCATTCCTGTTTCTTATGAAACAGCTTCTTCTCTTTCTTTCCCTTTGCCTTCAGGCTCTGACGAATCAGCTCGTCCAGTTTCTTATAGCGTTCTTCCTCCGCTTCATCCTGTTCCCTCATCAGATAATTCATTTCTTTTAATACATAATCCCGCACCAGTTCGCTGACTTCTTTTCCCAGTGCATGATTGTTTTCGGCAATCGCGCCTTTTACAATCTGTGCCATCATATGCTGGAACTGCTCCATCCGCCTTGTGTTGTCCTCTACCTCCGTGGAAAGAGTCTGCTTTGCCGGCTCCGATGCTGCTGTTGCCGCTAATAGCTCCGGTGCATCTTCCCTGCCGCCATTATGTATTAAAAGCTTGATTGCCTTTAACTGATAACCCTGCTCTTTCCATTCTTTTATCTTCATGAATTGCTCAATGTTTTCTTTTGTATAATAACGGTGTCCCATTTCGTTGCGGGGTACCGTAAGTTCTAACTCTTCTTCCCAGTATCTAAGTACATGGGATTCTACATTTACAAGTGCTGCAGCATCTGAAATCATATACCGTTGCTTGTCCATAATTGCTCCTCCTTTGCCACTGCTTCTTCTTTAAAATTATAACGCTGCGGCTTTTGTCAGTGCAATTATTTTCCATCGTATTATTCCGACATATTGTGCATGGTTCGCACAATTATTGACATTTCAGAAAGACTCCTGCAACATGTTTTACCACAATCTGGCTGCCTGCTGTCAATGCATTTCCATCTTCGTTCGTGGCTCCTGTCAGCTCCAGCGCATATTGTTTTCCACGTATCATCTGCTGGTCTGTACTCACCATGGTTCCATTTTCGATGGCATAAAATTTCTTATTTTTGCCGGATGCCGGATTGATTCCATTGGAACCGACCTCTACCTCTCCTGCAAGGTTCAGTAAAATGTAATCATCTTCCGGCTCTGCTATCGTATCAAAATCCAATGCATTTATCATTTCCAGTACAGCATCCCACGGCATAGCCTGCATGGTATCTGCTGATTCAGACTCTTTGATTTCCTTTATCTCAACGGATTTTTCCATGCCATCCAATGAAATCTGATATTTTTTATCATTTACTTTATCAAAAATAATGAATTCCGACTTTGCAGCATAACGTCCCAGAAGGTTTCCATCTTTCTCCAGATAAAATGCACCTTCCATTACCTGACAATCATCAGAAACCGAATAGCTATCCTTTAATACTTTATCACATTCTTTTAAGACTTCACCAATTCCCATTTGATTTAAAGGAATAGAATCTGATAATCCCGTTATATTATCCACAGAACTATCTTCATCTTTACCAGCATTCTCTTCTTTCTCTATTTCTTCTGATTCTTCACCTTGTTCTTGCTGGGATTCTATTATTTGTCCAATCTGTTCCAGAAAAGAATTATTGTCTTCTATTAACCTTAGATTTGTTGTAGAAACCACTATCTTTTCTCCTAAATAGTTTTTTCCACCACAACTGGATAGAATTGAAATTAGAATAAATACTATTAAAATATTATAATTTTTCATGCACTCACCCCTTCTCTCTATATAGAAAACTGCTCTATATTTTAGATATAATTTTTTTATGTATTTGTCAAGCCCTATGTGGAGATTTTTTAGGTAAATTTTTATTTCTTTCGGTGCAATTATTTTCGGTGTTCTTACCATCCGCTGTCCTATCTGCCACCGGCAGTTACATTTAAAAGATATTACGCCGGATGATTTTTGTCCATTCTGTGGGGAAAAGCTTCATATTCCGTCTGGTAATGGGATTTTGATAAAGGAAAATGGGTTTGCAGGAATCCGGAAAATGCGTTATGGTATACAAAAGATGCAGGAAGGATGGTTTTGCTTTATGTTTTTTATTATGGGAATTTCAAATGGTGAGAAAAAGCTGGCTTTTGACCAGTTAGAAATATGTAATTGCTGCGGAAAATATGGACACCTGGAAGTGTATATGACTTACATGTTCTTTTCTTTCTTTTTTATTCCGCTGTTTAAATGGAACCGCCACTACTATGTGCGCATGAATTGCTGTAATGCCACCACCGAAATCAGTGACGACTTAGGCAAGGCAATTGCCAGAGGAGAGGTTAAGAAGATTCCTCTCGATACCCTGCATTTTGGTAGATATGAAAATCATATGAAACATTGCAGTTACTGTGGATTTACGACAGAAGAAGACTTTCAGTATTGTCCGAAATGCGGACGGGAATTGTAGCGGGGAACTGCGGCGTATAAGGTAGATTTCGTAAGCGGCCGCCGCAGGCGCGAGAATGTGCCGAGGCACATTCTTTGATCCGAATACCTGACAATTATAAGAAACTTGCTTTGCTTGTTTTCTCATATTATCAGCTTTTCACATATCTTTGATTTCTGCTGTTCGGTTTATCCGGTATCGTCATCTGAATCAAATTCATTTTAAGTGATGGCTGAAGATAATTTCTTCGGAATCCCTCTTTCGAACTTAATCCAAGTTTTTCCATCAACGCTTTGCTTGTATAAGGAACATCATATTCCATAGCTTCAAGCAATTTTTGTACTGCTTCCGGAAGATATTCATTTTTCTCACTAATTTGAACAGAAATATCATCCAGAATTTTATCAATTTGAGACAGCATAAATTCAATAAAAATTGTAGACTCTCCCGCAACGTGGCACCGGGAAATGGCATCGTAATATTCATCCTGAAACTTCTCAATCTGGCTTTCAATCGGAATATATTCAAACACCGGTTTCCAGTCAGAGAGAATAGCCGTGTGCCACAGTCTTGCCATTCTGCCATTGCCATCCGAAAAAGGGTGGATAAATCCAAATTCATAATGAAATACACTACTTAAAATCAGTGGATGTACATGATCCTTCGCTTCTTTCATCCAGGTAAATAACTCATCCATAAGCTGTGGTACAAGTTGTGCCGGTGGAGCCATGAAAATACATTGATTTCCATTAAAGACACCTTCTTCACCGGAACGAAATTCACCGGATTCCTCCACAAGATACTTTGTCATAATTCCATGAAATTGTTTTAACTGTCGAATGTTATAAGGATTAATTTCTGAAAGACGCTCATAAGCAGCATAGGCATTCTTTACTTCCTGAATTTCTCTTTGTTCACCAAATACAGTCTTACCGTTAATTACATCCCGAACCTGTCCAAACGTCAATGAATTGGCTTCAATTTTCAAAGAGGAATGTATCGATTTTATTCTGTTATTCTTTCTCAGGTGCGGTTTTGCTTCAAGATTACTGATTGCTGTTATACGTCCTATCTTTTCGGAAATAGATGCTACATGAGATAATATTTTATTTGTTATAGTAAAAGGCGGTTTATATTTCCCCACATGATACCTCCATTAACTTACGTATTATCTTGCGTATTTTCTTCCTCATATTATACGATTTTTACAAAAATATTCAACTTATTTCATCGAAAATTTTCCTTCTACCCATATATATAAAAACCCCGGATGCTGCTTTTTCAGGCAACACCCGGGAATGTTTATTTCTCCATATTGGCAAATCTCGTGTACTGAGGCAGCCATACCAGGTTGACGGTTCCGATAGGACCGTTTCTTTGCTTGGCTACGATGATTTCGGAGATTCCTTTCATTTCGCTGTCTTTGTTGTAATAATCATCACGATAGATGAACATTACAACGTCGGCATCCTGCTCGATAGCTCCGGACTCTCGAAGGTCGGATAACATTGGTCGATGGTCAGGACGCTGTTCTACAGCTCGACTCAACTGGGACAGTGCCACTACCGGCACATTCAGCTCACGGGCCAGCGCTTTTAAGGAACGGGAAATATCTGAGATTTCCTGCTGACGGGATTCGGAATGTCTGCCGGAGCCGGACATCAACTGTAAGTAGTCGATGATGATTAATTTCAAATCGTGCTCTAATTTATATTTACGGCATTTACTTCTAAGCTCGGATATGGAAATACCCGGTGTATCATCAATGATTAATTTGGAACGGCCTACGTTGCCTGCTCCTTCAATCAGCATTTCCCAGTCTGCATCTGTCAAATTACCGGAACGCAGCTTCTGGGCATCTACTCTTGATTCCAGAGAAAACATACGGTTTACCAACTGTTCCTTACTCATTTCCAGAGAGAATATTGCTGTTGTCTGCTGGGAATGAATGGCTACATACTGTGCGATATTTAATACAAACGCCGTTTTACCCATGGAAGGACGGGCTGCAATCAGAATCAAATCGGAAGGCTGCAGACCTGCCATCTGATAATCCAGATCCACGAAGCCGGTAGCAATTCCGGTTACGGAGCCTTTTTGCTTGGATGCTTTTTCAATCTTATCCAGCGCATTGATTACGACCTGCTTAATCGGGACATAATCTCCACCGCCACGATTCTGCACCAGATTAAAAATGCTCTTCTCGGTATCTGCCAGAATATCTTCAACACTTTCTTTTCCAAGATAACATTCATCTTCAATGGACTGGGTGGTCTTAATGAGCTTACGCAGAACTGCCTTCTCTTTGACGATATTGGCATAATATTTTACATTGGCGGATGTCGGTACGGATGTTACTAAGTCTCTTACAAATTCCAGGCTGCTGATTTCCGCCGGCACATCCTTTTCTTTTAACTTATTCTGCAATGTAATCAGGTCAACCGGTTCTCCTGCATTAAACAAATCCAGCATGGATTCAAACAGAATTCCATACTGCTTGTGATAGAAATCCTCTTCAATGAGAATCTCTCCGGCTGTCATAATTGCTTCTTTATCCATAATCATGGAACCGATAACTGACTGCTCGGCTTCCAGACTGTTTGGCATAATCCGCTTTACCAGTGCCTCTTCCATGGAGGTTCCTCCTAATCTACTCTTCCGTTACTTTTACACGTAATGTTGCAGTTACCTTTGGATGAACCTTAACCGGCACTTCATATACACCAAATGATTTGATGGCTTCTTTTAACTGCATTTTCTTCTTGTCTAACTCAAGACCCAGCTGATCATGCGTTGCCTGGGAAATCTCTTTGGTGGATACAGAACCAAAGGTTCTTCCGCCTTCTCCGGCTTTCATTTTCACTTCTACGGTCTTATCCTTTATCTCATCTGCCAGCTTTAATGCTGCCTGATAATTCTCTTCTGCAACCTTATCTGCATGTTTGTTCTGCAGCTTTAAGTCATTTAAGGTCTTGTTGTTTGCCTCAACTCCCAATTTCTTCGGAATTAACTGATTTCTTGCGTAAGCATCACTTACATTTACTACCTCACCTTTTTTTCCAAGGGATTTTACATCTGCTAATAAAATTACTTTCATTCTTCTATATCTCCTTCCTCAAGCATTTCGTCTATGGTGTCTTCTATGATGCGTTTTGCCTGGGACACGGTACAGTCACGAAGCTGGCAGCCCGCCATGTTCAGATGTCCGCCGCCCCCAAGACGTTCCATGATTTTCTGCACATTGATTTCATCAATGGAACGGGAACTTACATATATTTTGCCCTGATATTCGGTTAATACAAAGGACGCTTTGATTCCGACAATATTTAACAGCTCATCTGCCGCCTGGGCTCCTACGATGGTAGGGCTTTCAATCTTATCTGCCGGACAGATGGAAATGGCAAATGCACCGCGGTATACTTCCGCATGGCGGACCACTTCTGCTCTGGCTTTGTAGGCATCCATATCATTTCGAAGCATTTTTCTTACACGGGTTACTTCCGCTCCGCAACGTTTCAGATAAGCAGCTGCTTCAAAGGTACGGACACCGGTCTTAGTCATAAAGTTGCTGGTATCGATTAAGATTCCCGCATAAATACAGTCTGCTTCGTGGGGTGCCAGCTTGATATTTTCTGTAAAATACTGCAGCACCTCTGCTACCATTTCACAGGTAGAAGATGCATACGGCTCAATATAGGAAAGTACCGGATTGGAAATGACCTCACTGCTCTGGCGGTGATGGTCAAATACTACGATACTGTCGGTCCGCTTCAAAAGGCCCGGACACTCCGTATGGCTCGGACGGTTTACATCCACCACCATAACCAGTGTGTTATAATCCGTCAGCTCCAGCGCACGTTCACTGGAAACAAACATATCCGGTGGATAACCCTTCTCTGTGGTAAAACCTTCCTTCAATGGACGAAGGGATGAAGTTACCTGGTCTAAAACAATCTGCGCTTTCTTTCCTAATACTCTTGCGGCGCAGTAGATTCCGATTGCCGCACCAAAAGCATCTGTATCGGAAATGGAATGTCCCATAATCATAACATGCTCACGGCTCTCGATAATCTCCCTCAGTGCATGGGCTTTGACTCTTGCTTTTACACGGGTGTTCTTCTCTACCTGCTTGCTGTTACCGCCATAGTAGACAACGTTTTCACCCTCTTTGACTACCACCTGGTCGCCGCCCCGGCCCAGTGCCAGGTCGATTGCCATACGGGAATATTCATAATTCTGATTATAAGTATCACCGCCGACACCGATTCCGATACTTAAAGTCACCGCCATTTCATTTCCGACTTTGACAGTCTTAACATCTTCAATCAGACTGAACCGGTCGCTCTGCAGCTCCGCAAGATATTTATGCTGGAATACCACAAAGTATTTGTCCTTCTCAATCTTACGAACCAGTGCATCCATTTTCGTAAAATACTGGTTTACCTTCCGGTCAATCAATGCCACTAAAAGTGAACGTTTTACGTCTTCAATACTGTCTAACGCCTCGTCGTAGTTGTCTATGTATACAAGACCTGCCACCAGCTTCTGTTCTTCATTTTCACGGATGTAATTATAAAGCTCTGTCTCATCAAAAAGGTACAGCGCTGTCAGATACTGTTCATCCTCTTCAATAGATACAATGCTGCTGTTTTCCGCCATTTCCTCAAAATAAATCTTGCTCATTTCAATACGGAAATTATGCTCCTGCCAGACCATATTTACATCTTCCACGAACTGCTCCTGCTGAATCAGCTCTCTGGTAATGCCCGGGAAAATGCTGGTGATGGATTTATGGAAATTTTTGGTCTTTCCTGTAATCTCCGTAAATTTCTCATTGACCCAGAGAACCTTTCCGTTATAGTCCAAAAGTGCATACGGTATTTCGAATTCATTGAGCAGCTTCTTCTGCACCGTTCCGTACTGAGTGGCAAAATTAATCAGCTCATTCACCAGCACCGGTTTATTAACATTATAAGATATCACCACAACAATGAGATAAATCCCAAGGAAAATGGATACCAGTAACGCTGCCCCTTCATTTACAAAATACATCGGCACGTTCATGCATGCCAGCAAAATAGTAAGCATCAGCGGCCAGTACATATAATTTTTCAGATGACCCTTCAGCTTGATTTTTTTCTTCATAAATTTCTCCTATATAAATGCGGATATTTTTACACAATTGTTACGACCACATACATATACAGAGTGTATTATAGCATTGTTTCTCCTGTTTTACAATTCAGTTCCGGTACGAATGTATTTTTCGTAGGACCAAAGCAGATTTTCTATCTGTAATGCAATGCTTTCCGGGAAAGTTCCGGCATACTTCAGTGGTATTTTTATCCAGAAATCAAGATTCTGATAGCGTTTCTGTCCTCTGGTATTCGCCCTGTCCTGTTTTGCTGCCACCCGGATTTTCACCTGCGCCCGCTTCTGCTCCAGCAGCGGCACCAGAATATAATAAAACCGGTCATCTTTTAATGAAAGATAACCTGCTGCCTCGCCGGACTGCTTCTTTATTTCTTATTGGCTTACTTCTTCTTTGCCATCAAAATAATCTTTTACCATCTTCACCACGACGCCGGACAATAAGAATACCGCAATCAGGTTCGGGATTACCATAAGTCCGTTAAAAGTCTCTGCTATACTCCACATCAGTCCCAGATTCATAGTTGCACCCACGATGGCAACCAGTGAATAAAGGAGCATAAATGGCTTATTGGCTCTGCTTCCAAACAGGAATTCTATACAGCGGGTTCCGTAAAGTCCCCAGCCGATAATCGTTGAAAATGCAAAACAGCACATGGCAACTGCAGTAAAAATAGACACCCAGCCGCCATATACAGAAGTAAATCCACTGATGGTAAGTTCTGCGCCTGCTGCCGCACCATATCCAACCGGAACTCCACTGCAAAGAATGACAAGTGCAGTTAAAGTACAGATTACAATGGTATCTACAAATACTTCAAAAATTCCAAAGAAGCCCTGTTTTACCGGTTTTCTGGTGTCTGCACAGGCATGTGCAATAGAGCCGGTACCAAGTCCTGCTTCATTGGAAAAGATTCCACGGGATACTCCTTTTTTCATACTCATAAAGAAACTTCCCACTGCACCGCCTGTTACGGCTGCCGGGTCAAATGCGCCCCGTATAATAGAAGAAAATACGGTCGGAATGCTTCCTATATGTACTACTACGACACCTACTGCCAGCAGAATATACATAATTGCCATAAATGGCACCAGTTTCTCTGTCACCTGTCCGATTCTCTTGATTCCGCCCAGGAGAATCAGTGCAATCAGAACCGCCAGTACGATTCCGATAACAAGATTTAAGGTTGCTGCTCCATCTTCTGAGAGTAGATTATAATTATATAATGCAGAATCAATTGCTGTTGTAATGGTATTGACCTGTGTGGCATTACCGGTTCCGAATACCGTCAGCACACCAAATGCAGAAAACAGATATGCCAGCCAGTGCCAGTGTTTCTTTAATCCATTTTGGATGTAATACATTGGTCCGCCAACGTAATCGCCCTCTTTATTTCTTTCCCGGAAATGCACCGCAAGGGTTACTTCCGAGAATTTGGTACACATTCCCAGCAATGCGGATATCCACATCCAGAATACAGCTCCCGGTCCACCAATGGCTATCGCACCTGCCACGCCGGCTACATTTCCGGTTCCTACTGTTGCCGCCAGTGCCGTACAGACTGCCTGGAATGGAGTCAGTGCTCCGTCAGAGGCTTCTCTTTTCTTGAGCATCCGCCCTAATGTAATTTTCATCGCATATGGGAATTTACGAATCTGTAGAAAGTTGGTCCGGATACTCAAATAAAGTCCGACCCCGATAATGCAGATCATGGCTGGAACGCCCCAGATGAAATTATTCACTGCACTGTTGATGGATTCAATCATTGCTAACATTATGTGTTCCCCTTTTATCTTATTTTCCGGTGGGATGGAGGGGGAAAAACATATCCGGAGAGAAGATTATGAAAATCAGGTTTTGTTTCACAAAATACGCCATGATTCTTAGCAATGTTTTTTTCTTGTAGCAGACTGTCTTTCCGTTTGCTTTGACATGGATAACGATTGCTGTCCACCGGATGTCTCCTTTCCACCCCTTCATCCCACCTGTAAAGTCAGTGTAACGCATGAATTATAGCATAATTTTTCTCAATTTACCATGACTTTAAACAGAATATAAGCCCGGGTGAATGCAGATTTTCTCTCCGTTGCGGAGAAGATAAATATCCTGTCCGCTTCCGTTAAATAATATTTTTTCATCCACGCTGGTATATACGCTTTTTACTGCCATAAGATAATGGCAGACCTCTGCATTGGTAGCATACCAGATATCTTCCCTGCCGCCTGTCATTTTGCAGAATTCTTCTATCACATCCCAGTTCTTATCCCGGTCAAATTCATAGCTGTGTCCCCAGACATAGAAAAGATACTGGAACTGTGGCAGATCAAAGGCAAGAAATTCTTTCGCATGTTCGATCAGTCTGTTGTTATGGTGACAGGTAGGATTCCATTCATAGAAATCCTGCGGATGCGTGTATTTTCCGCTGTCCGTTGCTGTTCTGGCATAATGGATGCCAAGGGAGGGAAGAAGTGTTTTTATTTCATGGCTGTAGGAACCATTCGGATAAGCATGACCGCAGACGATTTTTCCGGTCAGTTCTTCCAATGCCTCGCGGTCGTTTAATATTTCTTTTACTACATCCGTCATAGGGCAGCGGGCTATGGTCAGATGTTCACGCCATGGGTTGCAACTTCATGCCCCTTATAAAGCTCCGCTATCCTGTCTTTTCCAATTCTTCTCTCTTCCTGCATACAGCCGGAATTCAGGTTGAAGGTTCCCCGGATTCCATAACGGTTGCATATTTCCAGTAAATGCACATCTGACCATAAGCCATCATCATAGCTTATGGTCAGTGCCTTATTCCGGAAACCCGGATATGTATAATAAATCACAATGCAATTTCCTTAAGATCAGCAAATGTTGTCATCGGATAATCCGTTTTCTCATAGAAAGCGGCATCTCCGATTCCGGCAGCCTTCATTCCACCGTTCTTTGCTGCTTCAATTCCGGCAACTGCATCCTCAACCACCAGACAATCCTCCGGTGCAAGAGCAATGTATTCTGCCGCTTTTAAAAATACTTCCGGATCAGGTTTGGATTTTGTAATATTGGTGCCGTCAGAAACTGCATCAAATACATCATCCAGTCCTACCTGTTTTAAAATAAATTTGGTATTCTTGCTGGAAGAACCAATCGCAACTTTTATGCCTGCTGCCTTTAATGCAGCTAAGGTCTCCCGGACTTCACCTGTTACATCATCCGGTGTCATGCTTTTTAATTCTTCTTTATAGTAATTATTTTTTTCTTCTGCCAGTGCTTCCTTTTCTTCCTGGGAAAGTGCCGGTCCATGGTAGTTTCTTAAAATAATTTCAAGGCTTTCCATTCTGCTTACACCCCGCAGCAGGTTGTTAATCTCTTCATTAAATAAAATTCCACGGGCATCCGCTATTTTTTTCCAGGCACGATAATGGAGTTTATCCGTATGAACTAGTACTCCATCCAGATCAAATAAAATTCCTTTAAATTTCATCTTGTCCTCCAATCTTATAAATCCGCTACCCATTTTCCAGCTAATGTAATCCAGTCCTGACAACGTTTCTGAATGCCGAATCCATTTTCTGTAATCTGTGTTTCTTCATTGGCAAGAGAGAGTCCATGAAGTCCTTCCGGGAAAATATGAACTTCTACAGAAACCTGGTTTTTCACCAGTTCTTCTGTAAACATCAGGGTATTCTGGATTGGCACCGACTGGTCGGTTAAAGTATGCCAGATAAATACCGGCGGTACCTGCTTTCCTACCTGATACTCCAAACTTAAAAGCTCTTCTAATTCTTTGCTCTTTTTCGTTCCCATCAGGTTTTCAATGCTGCCGTGATGTGCATATGTTCCGGATGTAATTACCGGATAAGAAAGCAGTAATCCATTTGGCTGCATCTGCTCTGCGGTAAGTCCTGTTTCTCTTGCCAGCCAGTCTTTGTCCCAGAACACACCAAGGCTTGCTGCCAGATGACCGCCTGCTGAGAAACCGGCTACGATAATCTTATCTTCTTTGATGCCATATTCCCCGGCATGTTCTCTTAAATATGCAACGCTCCATGCCAGTTCGCATAAGGACTGTGGAAATTCTGCCGGTGCCACGCTGTAACGCAGAACACAGGCATGAAATCCTCTGGCAATATACTGCACCGCAACTGCTTCTGCCTCCCGGTCGGAGGTAAATTCATAGCCGCCGCCCGGGCAGATAAGTACCAGCGGTCGGGTACGATTGCTGTCAATCTCTTCAAAATTATCTAAAATATAAGTATACAATTTTGCATCGGTCGCCTTTGGCGTCTGAACCGGTATTACGTTATATTTCATAACTTCACCTTCTTTTTTCTATTCTTTACTAATTCTCCTGATAAGATACTTCTGCCTTCCGGCTGCCTGCATCCACCGTATACTCCTGTCCATAGATGCAAAGTGAAACCGCTTCGCCTTCTAACAGTTCTACACTGCAGGTTTCTTTATTTACGCATATCTCTAACAGGCTTCCATGATAACGGACACGGAAATGATATCCCTGCCACTTTTCCGGTATGGATGGTGCTAAGAAAAGTGTCTCTTCTTCTGCCCGTAATCCGGCAAATCCATTGACAATTGCCATATAGCTGCCGCCCATATTGGCTGCATGGATTCCATCTTGGCTATTCTTGTGTGTATTTAATAAATCCATCTTGGCTGAATCGCCAAAATAGTAATATGCCTTGTCCTTAAGACCAAGTCTGGATGCCATAATACTGAATACACAGGTAGAAAGAGAGGAATCATGGGTTGTAATTTTCTCATAATACAGGAATGATTTTTCTTCCGTTTCTCTGTCCTGATAATCCGGGAAGAGATAGTGTGCCAGTACAGTATCTGCCTGTTTGCATACCTGATAGCGGTATAAATGCAATGGATGGTAATGCAGTAACAGCGGGAACTCTTCCTGTGGTGTATGCTCTAAATCCCACACCGGTTTCTCCAAGAAAGAATCGTCCTGCGGATTGATTCCAAATGTCTCATCATATGGAAGATACATTTTCTCCTGCGCTTCTTCCATTGCCTCGATTTCCTGCTCTGTCAGGTCATTTTCTTTACAAAATTCCTGATAAGCTTCTTTTTCTTCTGCCAGCCGTTTTGCAAATTTCAAAAACCACTGCATGCTGTATTTTGCGCTGGCATTGGTATAATAATTGTTGTTTACAATACAGGTATATTCATCCGGTCCGGTTACATCATTGATTACAAAGCGGTCTTTATAGTAGTTTCCTACATCAAGCCACAGCCGGTTGGTCTCTAAGAGAATCTTTAAACCCATTTCCTTGATGAATTCCCAGTCACCGCTGGTCTTATAATATAAAATAACTGCGTATGCAATATCTCCATCAATATGATACTGGGCTGTTCCGGATGGGAAATAACCGGAACATTCTTTGCCGGTAATGGTACGCCATGGATAGAGTGCACCTTTTTTATGTCCTAATAAAGCCGCATTTTCTTTGGCTTTTCCCAATGTCTTATAGCGGTATTCCAAAAGCTTTCTAGCGATTGCCGGATTGGTCATGGCAAAATACGGTACCATAAACATTTCCGTATCCCAGAAATAATGTCCTTCGTAGCCTTCACCACTTAAGCCTTTCGCCGCAATGCTGGAATATCCGTCGTAACCGGCTGACTGCAGAAGCTGATACATATTAAAGCAGAGGGATTCATTTAAGTCTCTGTCTCCCACGATTTCCATGGAAGAGTTGTTCCAGAACTCTTTTAAATATTCCTGCTGTTTTTTATAATAAGAAGCAATTCCCTGCTCCACTACTTTGGAAAGCTTCTCGTCTGCGGCTTTTCTGCAATCCTCTTCCCGGATAGAATCTGTAAAAATACTGTATTTTATGATTCTTACTTCATCTCCCGGCCGTATATCAAAGCGGTAGCTTACGTCCATTGCATGTGCGGTCTCATCATAGGTTACTACTTCTGATGGCTGGCGCTTCTGGTTAACAGTGACTATGTTTGCCACTGCACTTGCCACCTTAAGATGGCTCTCTATGGTAGAACTTACGAGACATGCACCGGATTCGCATATGTGAACATCTTCTTTTTTCAAATGATTGTGGCTTTCCCCTGCCAGTCTTGGGTCATTTGGATTAAAATAATTTCTGACCAGTCCTAAATGTCTGGAATGTATTTCTACTGTTCCGGAAAAATCAATGGACTGGAAGCAATAATCAATGGTAAAAAGGGAACGTTCTTCAAAGGAAGCCATTCTTGTAATATTAAAATGAAGCTGCTTTCCTTCCTTGTTGCTCCAGTCTACTTCACGTCTGGTAATTCCTTTTTCCATATCCAGCGTTCTTACATAACGGCAGTCTGCGTCATCCGCCATGGAAAATTTCTGCCCGTCAAAGGACACCTCTATGGTCTGGGTATCTGCCACATTTAACATACTCTCTTTGTCTTCCACGAGATTGCAAAGTTTTTCTGCCTGCTTCATAGGTGCAATATCATAAAAGCCATTAATATACATGCCCCGCATGGTGTCGAAATCTGCTGGAACGCCTTCTTCCAGGGTGCCGCGTACTCCGATATAGCCATTGGCATTATGAAAAATTGTTTCCTGCAGCTGCAGGCTCTTCTCATTTAATCCAATTCCTGTTACCTGATAAATTTTACTCATATACGCTCCCTCTCTTTAACCCTTTACTGCACCGGCTGCTACACCTTTGATAATATGTTTCTGGCAAAGCAGATAGAAAATGATAACCGGAATAATGGTAAATGTCAGTGCCGCCATTGCCATATTCCACTCGATGGTATACTGTCCAAAGAACAGTGACATTGCCAGCGGAATGGTCTTATTTTTGATACTGGTCAGTGTCAGTGATGGTAATAAGTAGTCGTTCCAGATCCAGATAACATCCAGAATAATTACAGTTACGGTAATGGATTTTAAAATTGGGAATACAATTCTCCAGAATAGCTGCCAGGTATTACATCCATCAATAATTGCGGCTTCCTCTAAGGATACCGGAACGGAGGATTTGATAAATCCATGGAATAAGAACACACCCATGCCGGCGCCAAAGCCTACATACATAAAGATTAATCCACCTAAGGAATCTTTAAACGGAATACCGAAGAATTTCCCAAACTGATTCATTTCCTGCATCAATGGCATCATAATGGTCTGGAACGGAATCAGCATGGTAAGAATCAGAAGTCCGTATAAGAATTTACTTAATTTATTATTAGAGCGGACAAACATCCACGCTGTCATAGCACTCAGTAATACGATAATTCCTACTGCAATTACTGTTACGATGATGGAATTCTTAAATGCCATTAAAAAATCCATTTTCTTTAAAGCGCCCTGGAAATATTCCAGTGTAAAATGTTTTGGAAAGGCGAAGATATTTTCATATAATTCTGCACGGCTCTTGAAGGCATTTACGATTACCATATATACCGGAACCAACCATACGCAGCACAACAATATTACCAGAATATTTACGATTATTTTTCCAACTGGTTTTCTCTTCATTATGCTGACACCTCCTTATCGCCAGTAATCTTAACCTGAATTAATGTAATCAATGCAATGATGACAAAGAATACGATTGCTTTTGCCTGTCCATATCCGAAATGGCTCTTGGTAAAGATTTCATTAAAAATATTCATGGACACCATTTCTGTTGAGTTGTTTGGTCCACCGCCTGTCAGTGAAACGTTTACATCATAAATCTTGAAACAGTTGGATAATGTTAAGAACAGACATATTGTAATGGATGACATAATCAGCGGAAGCTTAATGTTGATTAAAGTTCTCCAGAAGCCTGCCCCGTCAACCTCTGCAGCTTCGATTACATCATCGGAAATTGCTTCTAATCCTGCGATATATACAATCATCATATATCCTGCCATCTGCCATGTAGATACTACAATCATGGCACAGAAAGCCATTTTCTTATTTACAAGCCAGTTAAAAAATATGTTTGTTAATCCGGTCATATCTCCGATTGTACTCATTGCGTCTCCAAGAACGTACTGCCAGATATAACCTAAAATCAATCCACCAATCAGGTATGGTAAGAATAACATGGTTCTTGCCACATTACGCACCTTCAGTTTGGTTGTTACCAATACTGCAAATGCCAGTGCCAGTACATTGACAATTACTACAGTAATTAATGTAAATAATGTTGTTCTTACTAATGATGTCAGAAATTGTTTATCCGAAAAAATCTTTGCATAGTTGGACAATCCTACAAATACCTTTTCACTTTTTGCCAGTCCATCCCAGGATACAAGGGAATAACCCATTCCCGTGAAAAACGGAATGATTACTATAATGCAAAACATAATCATCAATGGAGCGGTAAATAATGCATACCAGCCTTTTTTTATCTTCATCTTTGTCCCTCATTCCTTTTCTAAAGTGAACAGGTGCTGCCAAAGGCAACACCTGCAATTAATGTTTACTCATTTGCTGCTGTTACGAATGAATCATTTAATGCTCTTAAGAATTCATCGGTTGTCATATCCGAGGAGAAGTATTCCTCTGCGTTCTGTACCAGGTAAGTTGTGATGATACCTGCAGGCCACTCCTCATTGAATGTCCAAGGAATGATGTTGCCTTCTGCGATTGCATCAGATACTGCCTGTGATAATGGGTCTAAGTTATCAGCTTCCATACCATCTACTACCGGAATGAATCCAAATTTGTTGGTAAGGTAATCAGCTCCTGTTTCACTTGTATATAACCAGTTTAAGAAATCTTTTGCTAACTGTTTGTCACTGTCACTTGCGTCTGTATTTACACACCATACAGATGGAATACCGACTGCGATGGATTTGTTGCCTGCGATTGGTAATGGAGCAATTCCCATATCAAAGTCTACATCATAGGATGAAAATAGGGAGTAGCACCAGTTACCCTGATGAATCATTTCTGTTTTACCGGTTGCAAAGTCACCACAGTTGTCATCATAAGATACTTCCAGTGGATTCTTCTGGTTCTCTTTGATTGCTTCGAAAATCTGTCCAAGTTCCTGGAACTCTTTTACGTCAGCGATGTTTACCTTTCCATCGTATACATCCTGACAGAACTGTGCCGGATCATCCTGTAATGCGAATGGAGTATTTAAAATCTGTCCGATTAAGAAGTACGCTTCCTGTGAAAGTCCAAGTCCTGTCTCCCCATCGGCTGCTGCATCTTTGATAGTCTGAACCAATGCATCGGTTGTATTAATCTGGTCTTCACTGATTAAGTTTTTGTTATAAACCAGTCCGAAGCCTTCTGCTGTCATCGGAACACCGACTGTCTTATCATCGCTCTTTGCAATAAGGTCATCATTAATCTTGTCTAAGAAACTCAAATCACTTAAATCCTCTAAGTAAGCGGACATTTCCGCAATCTCTGTGCTGGAAGAAAGTGAAAATACGGTAGGACCGGATTCACTTGACATATAAGTCTTTAAGTTCTGGTAATAATCATCTCCGGAAATCTGCCAGACTTCTACTTCTACACCGGTCTCTTTTTCATAGTCTTTAGCAAGTTCTTTCAACTGATCATAAATCTCTGTTTTCTGCTGGAAGATGGTAATCTTTCCTTTACTCTCTCCGCTTGCGCCCTCTGTATTGGAAGCATCAGATCCTCCCTTAGAACCGCATCCTCCTAATACCATGGAAGCACCTAAAACTGTTGCCAATACTAATGATACGATTTTTCTCTTCTTCATTTTGTACCCTCCTTGTGTTGCTTTGTTTTTGATAACTATACTTTACATAAATTTTACTAATTCGTCAATCCTCTTCGTTATCTTTCTACCTTTTTCACTGTTTTTACATGGTTTTGTTGTGCAAAACGACCGTTTCAAGACTTGTTTTTAGTAAATTTAGTAAATATTTACCTTTTTTTAGTAAAACAAGCAATATTATTATAGTAAATTTTCGCTACTCTCACAAACTACACGAAACACGCTTTGCGAATTTCTCGCTACTCGCGAAAAAAAGAAGAACCCTCTGTACCAGAAGATTCTTCCATGTCCTATTTTTTATCTTATTTTCTATCGTGTGGTCTTTCTCCAGTGAACCTTCGCGGCAATCTTAAAGGTGTCAAAACTGCAGCTTCCCGCAATATTCTGAAGCAGAAACTGGGCCGCCAGATAGCCTCTCTCATAATCCGGGATATCTACCGTGGTAAGTCCCATCAGTTCTGACATCTCGGTTCCATCGAATCCGGTTACTGCTATATCATCCGGAATCTTAAGACCTTCCTGCCGCAGTGCCTTCATTGCTCCGATTGCCATATTGTCATTCGCACAGACTAACACTTCCGGAATATTATCTGATAAAAGCATCAGTCTTGCTGACTGATAACCGCTCTTTTCATAATAATCTCCCAAGAAATAATTTTCCCGGCTGAATGTAATTCCATTTTTCTGCAATACATCTTTTAATGCCCGATAACGTTCCTGGTTATCCAGCGTATCTATTCCTGCAATATATCCAAAGCGGCGATAGCCTTTATCCACCAGCCCCTGCACCAGCTCTGCCATTGGCGCATAGTTATTGACTACCACGCTCTTAATATTCGGCACATCCATAATCCGGTCCAGTGCCACAATGGGATAACCTTCATTTGCCTTCTGGATTAAAGTGGAATTCTTACATTTCATATCCAGCATGATGGTTCCGCAAGTCAATGCCGGGTCCATAAATTTTTCACAGGATTTATTGGTACATATCATTAAATCATATCCTCTGGAATACACATAATCGCTGATTCCATGAATGATTTTCAGATAAAAGTTACGCTCATAATCACTGAAATTAAAAAGAATGGTATTGGTATCTTCTGCCGGCTTCTTATTTTTCCCCTTGTTAATATCATAGCCATTTTCCTTGCAAATCTCTAAGATCCGCTGTCTTGTCTCTTCCCCCACATTATTCCGGTGATTCAGTACATTGGATACGGTTGCCGGTGATACATTCGCCAGCTTTGCAATTTCTTTTACTGTCATACGCTTCCTCACTTTATTTTCTGCTCCCAAAGTAAATAATTACCTTTGTTTAACACCTCTTCAGTAAACGTATCACATTTTTTATATAAATTCAACTGAATGTTATAACAAAAAATGTGCCTTGGCACATTCCCGCGCCTGCGGCGGTCGCCTGCGACATCTACCTTATACGCCGCAGTGCGCATCCTCGCGGAGCGTTTTTTACTTTACAGGAAAGCAATTTCCTGATTAGAACGCTCATCTGCTATCAGCCGGTCAAATCGTCTTTCTTTTACAATCGGAAGCAGCTCATCCAAAAGCTGAAATGCATACTCTTTCCGGTCACTTAAGAAATAGCTGACTGCACACAAAAGATTCATTTCACATAAATCCATGACGCGGTCACCCTTTCGCAGCGGCTCCCTCAAATACTCTGCCAGCGAAAGCATTGCCAGATATTTTTCTTCCAGAATATATGCCCGCATCTTTATCATATATTTATAGGTATCCAGCATATTCAGTTCTCCAAATTCGCTGGGCGCCTCATTTTCCATCCATTCCGTTACTGTATCCACATCACCATCATACAACAGTCCCCAGGCTTTCATTGCTCCGAAATTCTCTAAAAGCCATCTACTCTGTTCCTTATGAAGCCTCTGATATATCTCTTCCAGAATCGGATATACCACCGCTATCTGTCCGGTTGCTATCATAATCCGCATCTGAAGGCTCAAAGCAATAAACAGAACAGCAATTTCGCCTTCTTTTTCTATAAATGGAATAATTCCAACTAATGTAGTAATTGCTTCAAAACATTCATCTCTCTGATAGCATACTTCTGCATAAGTTATTTCTGCAATTCCAAGGGAACTGTCTCCATAGAAGCATTTTACCCAGTCCTTTAGCTGTTCCTTCCGGTCATGCACATAATTTCCATACATGGTCATATCCCGGTTTTTCATGCATTCCCCTCCGACACGATTCAACACTTTTTATCTGTTTTTATAATAATTACGAATAACCTGCCTGTAAACTACCCGAAAGTGTAGGTTTTTCATTTACCCGGGAATTTTTTAAAACAGGGAATTTAAAACACTTGACCGGAAGATAAGTTAAAGTGCAAGAATTGCACTGCACAGTAAAACAGCAAGAGTCAGCTATTGCAAACTCTTGCTGTTCGAATATACCTTTAAAAAAGGGACTATTAATATTTCTATTTTCTCTGTAACCGCTTCTGCAGCACGCCCTTTGGATCTTTGATTAAAAACATTATCAGCCAGATGATTAATCCCAAGACCACTACGGATATTCCAAGAAAGAAATCATTCAGCATGTCCACCGGTTCCGGTGTAAAATACGCCGCCTTTAATTCTATGTACTCAACTACCGCATCTACCAGCCACATCAGTGTGGCGCCCCAGTACATAAGACTTAAGGTTCCTATTCGCATCTCGTTGGTGCCGTCCTTAAAATACCATACCAAAGTTACAATCACTGCCGCAATGGCTGCTGTAAGTAAAGTCATTACTGTATCTCCTTACCTGTTCCGATAACCGGACGTTTCTCGATGACATTGGATACTGCTACCATACCAGCCCACACAGCCGTAACAAGTACTGCCATGGCAACACCAGTTGTTGCCATCTCATGGAGCATTGCCATCGCATCCTCCGGATTTCCTGCTGCTGTTAAAAATGGGAACCATGGTGTCACTTCGCCATGCCAGATATGTTCAAATGCCAGCAGCGCAGAACCGCCCCAAAGCATATGGTTTAACCATTTTAATTTATGAGAAAATGGTGTCTTACTGCTCTCACTTAAGGTAACTTCCTCTTTATTTATGCGTTCCTCTTTCCCCTTTACTACATGCTCTGCAATTGTGGTAACCGCAGCTTCCGTTGCCGGAACTAAAAAACATGCCATATTTATATCCTCCTTATAAAACTGATACTTTTATTATATGAGGGAATTTTCTCAAAGTCAATTGTATTCGGCTGTTTCTGCGGGTTTCTTTCTACTGCATTTTTGCTCGAAGATATATACTATCACCGTAAGAATTGCGGAAGTTATCAACAAAAAGTAGAAATTTATTCCACGGGATACACACATGGATGCTGTAAGATAAGTGCCCGGAAATACTCCCGCGAAAATGCTCTTATACATCAGCTCCGTAATTCCCTGTGCTCCCGGCAGTGGCAGCATGTCCACGGCGATATAGACGGATGCCTGGAGCATCATGACTGTAAGCACATCTGTGCCTTTTAAATGAAAGCCAAGATATACAAGATAAGTCAGGAAAAATACACTGCATCTTTGCAGCACAGTGAATAATGTGGCCGCCACGATTTTTCCCTTATGTCCGGCAAAAAACTGCACGGTCTCACGGTATTTTTCCACAAAGCCGGAGAGTTTCCCGATTCGCTCCTCCGAATACTTCAGCAGATGAATCCGCACGCAGAACCGCTCTACTCCTGTCACAATATTGTGAAACAGCTTTGGCCCGAACATCACGATTAAAAGAAAAATCACCAGCACTGTATTTAACAGAAGTCCCAGATAAAAAAGCCACATATAGCTTCCCAGATAATTCTTTAGCGGATGATAGCCAAACAGCAGCATGAAAAGTCCAATCACCACCAGCACAAATTTGTAAAGCACTGCTACCGTCATTAAGACCACAGTACTTTCCGATATTTTTAACCCATCCTTTTTCATATGATAGAGCTGCATCGGCTGTCCGCCTGTAGCGGACGGTGTGATTCCCGAATAGAAAAATCCGATAAAGGAATATTTGATACACCTGCCTGCTGCAACGGGATTTCCCAGTGCCCGCAGAAGATAGCAGATCATCAGCCCTTCTGCCGATACGAAGAAAATCCCCAGACCCATGGCCCCAAAGAGATACCACGCATCCATTTTTCTTACTGCCTTTGCAACCTCTGTCATATCATTTCCCTTACAGATAGCAGAGAAAGTCAGTGCCGCCAGTAAGAGAAACAGCAGGACACTGATGAGATTCTTTTTATTCTTATGCAATTTCTGTCCGATACTGCTCCATACGGATGAGCTGCTTAAGTTCTCCTTCATAGATGACCTCTTTCTGCTCTAATTCATAAAAATCTTTTGGAGTTACCAATGAAAAATGCTTCGAAAAAAGCTTTAATCCATTCTCCTCTAGCACACGGGCAATAAAGGAGGAACAGGTATAGCGTTTCTCCCGGAAGAATTCCTTCTGCAATAAAATAAAAGGCAGCCCTGCGATGCAGTAATGATATTTGTAGCGGTTTTCATAGCATTTTTTCAGCTGCTTTCTGATATTTTCCTTCTGCTCCTCCGTGCAGTCTATGGCAAATATCATATAACGCGCCGTTGGAAATGCCCGCATGATTTTCTCCTTTTCTTCCCGCTCGAAGCCCGCCAGAAGCGGTATTGAAGGAAATCTTCTTCCCACACTGTAGCACTCATCCAGCATCTCGTCCATGCCAAGCACCACATGTATGTAATCCTGCCGGATGGCTTTGCGGATCATCCACGCAAACAGCCCCGGAGTATCTACTAATCCGATGTATAATTTTTCCATTTTCTTATCCTCTTATACGATTTCTGCTGTTTCTTACTGGAACTGGTACATTTTCCGTGCCAGGCGATAGCCGGTCAGGGTTACAAAACCGCCTGCCACACCCCCCGGCAGATAAGTAAATCCGCTTAATCTCCGGTATTTTAAAATGCTATAAAGCTTTGGATGCAGTGCCTTTATATGCTCCCAAAGATTCTCCCGTTTCGCATAAGCTTCCTTATCTCCAATCAGCAGCAGATGGATGGAAGAAATTGCCATCATGATAGAGATATTTCTTGTCATATAGGCTGCCAGCTTCGGATAAGTTTTTGATATCTCACCAAGGTTCACGCAGTCTGACACCAGTTTGGTCACCTTAATCTGCTGGTCAATCCGCTTCATTAAGACCTTTTCATTCACGGACTGGTCATCTCTTCCCAGGAAATAATGATACAAATCCAGATTCAGATAACAGATATTTTTCACATAAGGCAATGGTTTATATGCAAATATGTTATCCACATAAAAAGTATGCTTCGGCAATTGCAGCCTGCAGTCCCGCAATATCTGGGTGCGGTAAAGCAACGCATGCATCACAAGGTACTGGGACGGCTTAAAATTGCCCATGTCATTCCAGGTACAAAGCTTCTTCTCCGGAAATACATTGGTATAGCGCATTGGCTTTGTCTTATTCTCATAAAGGTGGTCATAGACATAATTGCAGACTACCAGATCCACTTCTTTTTCCTGCCACTCCCATTCCCGAAGTTCTGAAAGAAGCTCCTTTAAGCTTTCCTCATCCAGCCAGTCATCAGAATCCACTACTTTAAAATAAGTCCCTGAAGCTGCCTCAAGTCCTGCATTTACGCCGGAACCATGTCCACCGTTTTCTTTATGTATGACTTTCACAATATCCGGATATTCCTTTGCATACTCGTCGGCAATCTCTCCGGTTCTGTCGGTAGAGCCGTCATCTACAATGATAATTTCCCCTTCCTCTTTGCATACCAGAAGAGAATCTATGCAACGTTTCATATAATCCTGTGAATTATAACAAGGTACTGTAAATGTAATTTTCTTCATTTTCCTAACCTCCTGTATCTCTGTTTACTAAAACGAATGAACTTTCCTTTTATCTTCAATTTTCTTTTTGTGTATTACTCCATTAATACAATTACACAATTAAAGCAATTTGTCAATTTACATTTCCTTAAGATTTGTTAAACAATAAATAACAAATTTTTAAATCCGGCTTTTAAAATCTTATGTTTGACAAATTTTAAGTTACCCCCTATAATGGGGATAATTAAGGCAGTTACAGGCTTTGATGGGAACAAGTAATAGCAAAGGAAACCTACAGAGAGTCACCGGTTGCTGAGAGGTACAGGGGCAGCTTGTTATGAATACATCCCGGAGCTTCGCACCAAATATTCAATATTTGTCAAATCAAAATTAAACTTTACAAATAAATGGTTTGTGGAAATTTGAATGAGTAGGCTGCGACGGATTAGCACACGTTATCGATGCGTAAGTTGCCAGATATCCTTAAGGCACTGCAGATGGCAGTCCTGTCGGTGACGGACACTTACTGAGGCAGGTTATGCGAATAATCTGTGAAAAAAGGTGGTAACACGAGACTTCGCCCTCGTCCTTTCATAGGACGGGGGCTTTTTTATGCGGGAAACAGGATAAAAATATTTCCCGGAATTTTAAAAAATACATTTTCAGAAAGGATTTTTATTATGACTTTATATGACGAATTAGTTGCCCGTGGATTGATTGCCCAGGTAACTGATGAAGCCGAGATTAGAGAGCTCATCAACAATGGAAAAGCTACTTTTTATATTGGATTTGACCCAACTGCAGACAGCCTTCATGTCGGACATTTCATGGCACTTTGCTTAATGAAACGTCTCCAGATGGCTGGCAACAAACCAATCGCCCTGATTGGTGGCGGAACTGCCATGGTCGGAGACCCATCCGGACGTACCGACATGCGCCAGATGATGACACCAGAAACCATTCAGCACAACTGTGACTGCTTTAAGAAACAGATGAGCCGCTTTATTGATTTCTCCGATAACAAAGCTCTTATGGTAAATAACGCTGACTGGCTCATGGACTTAAATTACATTGAAGTACTGCGTGAAGTTGGTGCTCATTTTTCTGTAAACCGTATGCTTACTGCAGAATGCTACAAACAGCGTATGGAAAAGGGCTTAAGCTTCTTAGAGTTTAACTACATGATTATGCAGAGCTACGACTTCTATACCTTATACCAGAAATATGGCTGTAATATGCAGTTTGGTGGCGATGACCAGTGGAGCAACATGTTAGGCGGAACCGAGCTGATTCGTCGTAAACTTGGAAAAGATGCTTACGCGATGACCATCAACCTTCTTCTGAATTCCGAAGGTAAGAAAATGGGTAAAACACAGTCCGGTGCTGTATGGCTTGACCCGAATAAGACTTCTCCATTTGACTTCTATCAGTACTGGAGAAATGTTTCCGATGCAGATGTATTAAAATGTCTGCGTATGTTAACCTTCCTGCCGTTAGAGCAGATTGACGAAATGGATAAATGGGAAGGCAGCCAGTTGAACCAGGCAAAAGAAATCTTAGCTTACGAACTGACCAATCTAGTTCACGGCGAAGAGGAAGCCAAAAAAGCACAGGAGAGTGCAAGAGCATTATTCTCCGGCGGCAATCATGCAGATATGCCTGCTGCTGAAATTACAGAGGCAGACCTTCGCGATGGCGTTATCGATATCATGGGACTTCTTGTTTCTGCCGGACTTTGTGCTTCCCGTTCCGAGGCACGTCGTGCCGTAGAGCAGGGTGGTGTTACCATCAACGGCGAAAAAGTAACCGACATCAAGACCACATATACTCCAGATGATATCAAAAATGCAGAAGAATTTGTTCTGAAACGTGGAAAGAAGAAATTCTGTAAAATTGTAATGAAATAATCTATAAAAATAAGCCAAAAGAGTTGTACCGATTTGTCCTGATGGACATTCCGGTACAACTCTTTTTTGTCCTATAACTCTATTTCTTTCTGAATCTTATCGCTTTATAAATCCAAAGTCTTTCCATACTTTTCTAATACCTGTTTTGCCTGCTCTTCCGTTATCTGTAATTCTTCCTGCAGCAATGCCAGGATTTCGGCATCTGATTTTCCAAATTTACTACCGAGCTTTATGATTTCTACTTCTTTTCCCTCCTGCAAGCCTTCTTCTAAACCAGCTTTCTTACCTTCTTCCAACCCAGCTTTCTTACCTTCTTCCAGTCCGGCTTTTCTTCCTTCTGCTTCGCCTTGTTTTCGAATCCGCTCTTCTCTCTCAAAACTCTTCATATATGCAAGACCTACCTCTCCATCCCGCTTAACTGCCGTTACCATCCGATGTAACTTTTTCAAGTTTTCAGATGGAGCATTCTCTATGGATGAATGCTCCATGTAATGCAGTAGCTGTTTTAATTCCTCCGGCGGGTTTCCTTCCCTTCCCCTTGTATACAAGAATATCGTCTGTGCGCCATCCTCATATTCTAATTCCGGTACTTCGATACATCCATTTTTGATTGTATACACCATACGATTCAATCCAAAGGGATCATAAGTTGTAATAAAGATTACGATGACATTCCGAAGACTCCCATAGGTATCCCCTGCTGTCAGATTTCCTGCGTCAATCTTCGCATGGTAAAACCGAACTCTTCGGGGCAGTGATACGATTTCTTCTTTTCCATCATTCTGGTCTGGTTCTATATCAAAGATTTCTCCGTTCTCTTCATCCAGATACACATCCAGCCGAATGCCGTGAGTCTCTGTATTCTCTCCACAGAAGAAGCGCTGCGGCACTACTGTAAGCTTTCCTATCTGCCGACGCAGAATGCATTCCAAAATGTACCTCGCCGACTGTTCCCCGTAAATTTTGTGGCTGGTCAGGCTGTTTACCAGAAAGTCATCCACCAGATTCAGTTCTTCTAAAGTTTTCATGTTTCCTCCTTTTCCCATAGTGCAAGGAAAAGCAGGATGATATACTTGGCTTTTCGTAAGAACGAATTTTCATATCGTTCAAACTTATTTGTCAGGTACTGTTATCATAATCTCATTTCCGATTCTGAAATTCCACCTATCCAATGCACTATGCGTTCGTAAATTGTAATTAGAATTTAAAAGCATAGAATTCATTGAATTGATACCAGAAATTTAGATTGGCTTCCGCCACTCGAAAATCAGAATATATGCTTTGTGTTGATTGTAACAAATGCCCTTGAAGAAAACAAGTAAAATATTTATAAAACCGGTACCGTAAAACCGGTACCGAAGGCTTCTACCCCCGGAACCAGTCTTTCACTTTCTCCACATATTGAACACACAGTTCTTTCCGTTCTTCCACAAAACTGCTACAGCGCTCCTTCTTCTCTTCGAAGTAAATTTTACAGTACTCCTTCTGCTCCCCTGCCATATAAAGGTAACATTCTTTCCGGTCCCGCATCTGCCGTGCCAGCTTTTCCATTCTTGCACGGACGGTTTCCATATGTACGGTCGTATAAACCACATCAACTACAAAGAGAATATATAGGAAAAGTACCACTCTGGTGAGCACCAGCTCCGGAATTGCTGCGGTAAGCTGCATGATTACCGGATGAACGAAGCGGAGCAGTATCACGTTTCCGATTCCGAATATGATGCAGCCATAAAGACAGATTCTCCCGTTCAGATTATATCTGTATCTGGTATAATCCCACCAACGTTTGTGGAACATACACTCCATCGCATAAGAAGTAATATACTCTACTACGCCGGAGGTAAACATGGCTGCCACAAAGATTGCCGGCACATTTCCAATCCAGCCAATGAGCCAGTAATTAAGCACTGCTCCCGCTCCATAAATCGGAATCCACGGACCTCTTAAGTAGCCACGGTTGATAAATTTATGATATTTTATCCGGGAGCAAATGGCAGATTCATAAAGCCATCCTGCTGCACTGTAAATCACAAACCACAGGAAATAAATTCTGCCAGCTACCAGAAAATGCAGGAACACATTTCCGCATGTGCCCATAAATTCTCTTACCTGTACTAACATACTTCCTCCCTGCATCTGCGCTGTAAGGTCTCTCTGGTAGAACATCTCTTGTCAATCCAGCAGACAATCCAGCTTTCCAAGTATTTCGGCGGCACCAGCGTCAGCGGAAACATATGCTTCTTGATAATGTCATGCTCTATCGGAGTTAATTCCACATCCATGCTGGCATTCTGCAGTGCTACACCCGGATGGAAAAATCCATGCAGATGATGCGGCGTCAGCTGGTTATGCCAGTCATATAAGAAATAATCGTGAAGCAATGCTCCCCGGATCAGCTGCTCCATTTCTACCTGAAGCTGATGTTCTTTTGCAAAAAGGTAACTTTCATATGCCACCTGAACGCAATGCTCGTATACCGTGGTGGTTCCATGCTGAATATGCTCCCTGGACTGCAAAATTCTGGTTTCTGCCTCAACCTGCTTTAATATATTCATGAAATAAGTATCTTTACTATAAGCTTCCATTTTCTTTAACTTCCTTACTTCTCATCTTATTCCATCTTAATCAATATCATGTATTACGTCAATGCCCGGATTCTTACGATTTCCTTAACCTGTAACCATGAATGTTTTTTATAAATACCTGAAAGCTATAAAAACACCTTTTCGCAGCTTATCATTGCCCGCTTCGGCTGCTTGGAATGCATGGAAAGCGCAACTGCTGCCATCTGGTCTGAATCATTTTTTAATAAGATGGTTGCCTGCTCATCTGAACCAGTTGGTGATACCTTTCTCTGACTCACAACCTCTTCCGGCTTTTTATCCATGAAGCTTCTTACAATAGAAAGTGCATATACGCCAATGTCAAGCATTGCCCCGCCTGCAAGATTCATATATAAAAAAAACTTCATCTATGGAATCATAGACCTTTGCAATGCCATATTTTTCCGCAAATGCTACTGCTTTTTCATATTATCTCTTCCTTTTTTCTTAACTGATTTCTCACTTTTGCCATAATCTTATCATAAGAAAATGCATTTTATAAGAGGCTGCCACAGCCGGATTTTGGTAAAAAATCTATCCAGTGTAACAACCTCTTTTATGTCATATCTTTACTAAATTTACTTTATCAAATCGACGCAGTCCGGTTTTATCTGATACAATGCTTCTGTAAGACTTCCGTCTTCATTGCGGAAAACAACGGAAATCCGAAGTGTGGAAGCATCTTCTTTTCCATCGTTTCCTGACATGGTAATTGCATTGACGCTAAAATATTCATCCTCTGCAAGCCAGTTGGAAACTTCGCCGCTTCCGCCATTTGCAACATAATCTTCTTTTTCAATATACTGTGTTCCAAAATCTACCCAGCCATTTTCGTCCGGTGTAGCAGAAAATACCGGATAATCCTTTACGATTTCAAAATAATCCGATAAATTATCTGCTGTAATTCCATCCACGAAATCTCTGACCTGCTGATTCATATAGCCTGCTGCAGCTTTACTTTCTGCTCCGGTAATTACGCTGACTTCTGCTCTGCCGGCAGTTCCTTCCGTATCTGCTGTCTCAGCTCCTGCCGCAGCTTCTTCAAGCTTCTTAAGGTACTCCTCCGCTGCCGCCGGATCTGCCTTAGTGGTATCTAATGGCAGGGTAAAAAGTGCAATTGTGCCAGCATAGTCTTCCACTTTACGGTAAGAGCCACTTTCATTGTCCATTCGAAATGCAGCCGTTTCGCTCCCGAAGCTGTCCACGATTCCCAACTGTACGCCACGGTCTGCAAATATTTCCAAATCATCACATTCTATCAGCTCATAAAGAACGCCGTCTTTACAGAACCAGGTAAGTGTCTCATCCATGGTTGCTGCATTGGCATCCAAAAAAGACACGCCATTGATTAACGGTGCCACAAAGAAATTGCGGTCTTCCATATCCGTTCCGTCACTTTTTGCAATTGCAACAGCTGCATAAGTATGTGATTTGCTGACATTTTCCCGAGTTTCCTGTGGTACACAAAGCTCTAATTTTTCTCCGGACACCAGTCCTAATAAGGTAATATCATAGCCATTGCTCTGCTGCGTCTCATTGACGCTTACCGCATCCTCTCCGGCAAATGCCCGGCTCAATGCTCCATTGTCCGCTACTTCATCCGCAATCTGTGACGGACTTAGGAAATGATACGCTGCATAGGCACTGCTGCCGCCTAACAACAATACGGCGCAGGCACTTGCTGCGATTAATTTACGTGTTGGATGAAATTTTCTATTATGATTCATATTGACCTCCAAAGAAATATGTCCGGAGGCATGCAAAGAAGAAAAAGCCTGTTTATATCTTTCTTTATCTGTCATTTTCCCATTCCTCCTTTAATACATTTCTGAGCAGTCTGCGACCACGCGTCAACCTGACCTTCACGTTGCTTTCTGTCACATTCATAATCTTCGCGATTTCCCGGATGGTGTAATCCTCATAATAAAATAAATGTATGACGATTCGATACTTCTCTGGAAGCTTCATGACTTCTGTAAACAGTGTCTGGGCTTCTGGTGTCTCAAATGTCAGTGTCTCCATATATTCTTCTAACGGCACACCTTTCTGCCGCCAGAAAGAAAGATTGATATTCTTTGCTTTATTGATTGCCACCCGAATGAGCCATGCTCTGATATGCTGCTCATTTTCAAATTGTCTGTTGGTTGTATGATATTGAAGAAAAGTATCCTGCACCACATCATCGGCATCTGCTGCATTTTTACAGATATTGAAAGCCGCTGCAAATAAATGGTCTTTATACTTTTCCGCTAATACCTCAGTTGCTATTCTCATGAGTGATCCCTCATATTTCTTTTCTGTTTAAAAGGCCTTTCACTATATATACAAATGGGGATGGAAAAAGGTTACAAAAAAAGAGCTGACCGACCCAAACCTCAACTGTGCCACAGCTCTTTTTATTGTCCAAATCTTTTTATAAATTATAACATATTCCTTTGAAGCAGTTCTTCTATTTCACTCTTTTTTGGTATTGCACGGATAACACCTTTTCTGGTTGTCACTATAGCTGCCGCTGCATTTGCCAGCTTTAAAAGTTCCTCCAACTGCTTTTCTGTCAAATTATTAAAATCATGTTCCAGAAGATAATTCAGCACACTTCCCATAAACGTATCTCCTGCACCTGTTGTCTCGATTGTCTTTACAGAAAATCCACTACATTCCACACGCATTCCCTTATAATAAGCGCGGCTTCCTTCTTTTCCCATTGTTAAGAGAATGAGTGGTATCTGATATTTTTCCTGAAGGCATCTGATTCCCTCATCATAATCTTCTTTTCCAGTAACAAACTGAATCTCATTATCAGAGATTTTCAATATATCACATTGACTAAATCCATAATTCATCTGTTCTTTGGCTAATTCTAATGAACTCCACAAAGGTTCCCTTAAATTTGGATCAAATGAAATGAGTGCTCCACTCTCCTTTGCCGCTTTAACCGCTTTCTTTGTTGCAGCTCTTACACTATCCTGTGTCATAGATAACGTTCCAAAATGGAAAATTTTTGCCTGGGAAATAAATGTTGTATTAATTTCATCTTCTGTCAGCATCATATCAGCACCCGGATTACGATAAAAAGAGAACTTACGGTCACCATCCGGAAATGTATGTACAAATGCAAGTGTTGTATTTACAGTACTGTCTGTAAAAAGATTGGAGGTATCAATTCCAATATCATTTAACGTATTTCGAAGCAATTTTCCAAACTGGTCTTTTCCAACTTTGCCAATAAATGCTGTTTTCTTTCCCATTTCATTTAACATTGCCAGAACATTACATGGCGCTCCACCAGGACATGCTTCAAACAAATCATTCCCCTGTTCACTCTGTCCATTCATCGTAAAATCAATTAATAATTCTCCCAATGCAATAACATCAAAGCTCTTTTTCATATTACGATTCCTCCTATATTTCTTCCTTTTGTTTTTATAGAAATGAAACCAGTTCTTTTCCGAACTGGTTTATCACTTCCTTTTCTTCTATATCATCATACCATGAAATGAAATTCATTTTTTCACGGTTCAATTCCATACACTTCTACATTTTCCAGCACAACACTTCCTTCTACTGCCTGAAAATATATTTTATTTTGTTCATTTCCCGCAAATACATTCATAGAATGATTATTTTGATAATTATCAGTAAATAATTCTAAGGAACTTTGATCAGATAAAATATGAACATCTAATACATCTTTTTCTTTTAAAAAGAGTATACTGTGTGATATCCCTTTACTCCATCCATCTGCCTTATTACGATTTACTTTTAATTCTCCATTCTTCAAATCAAATATACAAACTGTTTGATTTATTTCATCGCATCTTAATTTTACAAGTAATTGCTGTGCATTGCTCGCTCGTAAATTTATATTAAATTTCAGTTCAAATGCTATTCCATCATCTGATTTTAACTCTTGTTGCGAATCACAAATCACCAACTTGTCCTGAACATATTTACCAGTTTTTTTTCTACATTTTTTTAACTCCCGTATCGGAACAAAACTCAATCTTCCACTTTTGGTCATATTAACTTCGCGCGGAAAATTAAAGAATCCGCACCAGTCTTCCCTGTAAGTCGGTCCCCAGTCTTTAAAAAACGGCATCCATTCCCATTCATTTGCCCATGCAACCATAATTCTTCTTCCATCAGGTGCCTGAAATGATTGTGGTGCATAATAATCAAAACCCCAATCAATTTCTCCTGAAACATCATAATCAAACCTGCCGGTATCATAATCAAACGAACCGGTTAAATACACACAAGTCCTCTCTCCTGCATCGATAGGTGAAAAAGTTAAAACATACCGGTTTCCTATACGAAAGAAATCAGGACATTCCCACATGGTTCCCCATTCTCCCCTGCTTTCTGCTAATACATTTATAAATGCCCAATGTATCAAATCTTCTGAGCGATACAATAACGCCTGTCCTTTTTGATTTTTTGAAGCTCCGCATACCATATAATAGCTGTCTTCGTGTTTCCATACCTTGGGATCCCGGAAAGAATCTGGCGAAATCCCTTCCGGTGCTGTTAAAACTGGATTTTTTTCATATTTTTCAAAATGAATACCATCTTCACTATAAGCAACACACTGTGTCTGGACAAATCCATTTCCATGATTCGTTGCTGCTGTGTATATTAAATATAGCTTTCCGTCAAATTCAATTGCACTTCCGGAAAAACATCCACCCTTCAAATGATCTTCATAAGGTTCACTTGGTGCTAATGCAACCGGAAGATACTCCCAATGAATCAAATCATCACTGACAGCATGTCCCCAGTGCATATTTTCCCAAAAACTCTGATATGGATTATACTGATAGAAAAAATGATACTTTCCTTTGAAATATATCAATCCGTTTGGATCATTAATCCATCCCGTTTCTGCCATAAAGTGGTATTTCTGCCTCATTTTTCCCTGTGAAACTTTTTCTTTATTCTGATTAATTACTATTTGTGCCCGTTCAATTTCCTGAAGCATTTTTTCCTTTGACATCAATTGACCTTTCTGCTCCCTTTTCTATCTTGGCCATCTTTTTTCTTTCTCAGGAAGCTTTGAAAAAACATTATGTGGTTCCTTCTGATACCAGTATGCAACACTTGACAAATCATCCTGACGTTCAAATAAACCTTTATGTCCAACACCAATCTGTTGCACAGTAACCTTAAGCTCCTCATCAAAAAACACCGGATCCATGACATGCCAGCGATAAAAACCGCGCATTGGTGGACAATCATCATTATGATATAAATTATTTACCAGATCATCATGCCTTGAATAATATGGATATCCAAGAAAAGGAGTTGTATATGTCTGTTCTATCGTTTTTCCGTCTTCATGTTTGGCAAAACTCCAGGAACCTCCAAAATAATCTTCCATTCCGGTTCCACAGATTGTTGGATATTGTTCATCTCCATCAATATAAAACTTTACTTCTCCTTCACCCCACCAATATCTTTGAAGTGTAGACAATGCTATATATGTACCGATATAATGACCACTACCTTTTATTCCATCTGCAATAACATAATCTTTTCCCAGCTCGGTAAGAGCTTCTCTTCTCCAGCTTGCGTGAAAATATTCCGTTTCTTCTGGCAGATAATTGTATAAATTATAATCAATCTGATAAAAAAAAGCCGGAATTGCATTTGCATGCTGATTTTCTAATGTAATAACTGCTCTCTTTTTAAATGGCATCTGAATATAAGAATTTAACCCTCTGGATGGGACAACTGTTATAAGACTGGAATTAATATAACACTCTTTTCCAAATCCACAACAGAAAAAATCCCCTAACGGTACTTCTACTGATGGATTTTCCTCGCCGTCCCAATACATTCTGAGAACCAGGTCCCTAAGAACAAAGCAATCTCCTTCTGACGTTTTATTATCCGTTGTTATCCATATATGATGAATAATTCCCGGACCATCTATTTCTCCTAAAACAACCGTCTCTCCCGGCTGGATATCATTCAAACACGGACTGCCTTTTCTTGATTTTCCGAGAACGCTGGCTGCCATACCTCCCTTTCCCTTTTCTCCTGTCCTGTTTTCAGCATTAATCGCCCTGCTTTTTCCATGTGTCAGATAGGGAAGCATTGCTGCTGTTCCTGGCAGCATAATCATATTTTTATCCATTTTATACCTTATCCTTTCGTTGCACCCATAGTCATTCCAGCTGTTACCCATTTATTTAATGCAAAATAGATTACCAGTGGAGGAAGAATTGAAATTGCTATTGCAGCAAATGTTGAACCCCAGTCCACATTTCCAAATGCTCCGACATAATCTTTTAATCCCATTGCCACTGTCTTGGCTGAAGTATCACTAATAAATGTATTTGCAAAAATAAAGTCATTCCAAATCAGAATACTATACATGGAAGCAATTGTAATAACGGTATTTCTTGCTAATGGGAACACAATCTGAATAAAAGTCCGAAGCGGTGAACACCCATCAACAACCGCTGCCTCTATCAATTCATTCGGAACAAATTCGTAAAAACTTACAAACATCATAACTGATAAAGGTAATGCAAATCCTACCTGTGGTAATATTAAAGAAAAACTTGTATTTAAAATACCTAGTTTACTATAAAAAATAAATAATGGTATTAATGTAATCTGTACTGGAACCATAATTCCAAATGTAAAGAAAGAATAAATTGTTTTTGTTCCTCTTACTTTAAATTTTGACAATGCATATCCTGCAGTAGAACTTAATACTACAATCAGAATCAGCGAAATAACGGTCACCTTTAAACTATTCCACATATACATACCGATTTTACCATCTGATAAAACCTTAGAAAAATTTTCCAGCGTAATACTCTTTGGAAATGCAAATGGAGCTGCTGACAACTCTACGGTTGGTTTCACACTTGCAACAAACAACCATATGACCGGATATATCTGAATGATTAAGAAGAGAATAATCAATACTGCAAATATTATTTTTATTATTTTTTTCTTCAATGATTTCCCCTCCTATTCCTTCTGATGCGTTCTTTTTCAATTCTTTTTTCTTCTTTTTGTTCCTTTGAAGTAAAAATTTTTCTTAAAATATAAACAACTAAAATACTTTCAATAATAATAAACACCGCTAAAGTACTGCCATAACCATACTGGTTACTTGAAAACGCCTTTTTATACATATATGTAGACATTAATTCGCTGGCATTTCCCGGTCCACCACTTGTCAATAAAAATGGAATATCAAATCCTCTTAATGCTCCTGTCAAACACATCGTCAAAGTCAGAAGTATAATATCTTTTATCAATGGCATTTTAATTTTAAATAATATCTGCATTTCAGAAGCGCCATCTATTTTGGCAGCTTCATATACAGAAGGATCTAATGAAACCAGTGCAGCATAAAATATAACCATATACATTCCAGTAAATCTCCATCCTTCCGGTATGGATACAGCTGGTAATACAGTACTTACTTTCGCAAGCCAGGACGTTACCATTCCACCTAAACCTACTTTTTGTAATATCTGATTCAATAATCCCATAGGCTCTGTTGAGTACATACTTCTAAAAAGCTGTGTGATAGCAACTGTTGTAATAATACATGGTACATAATACAACGTTTTAACCAGTGTCACATGCTTTGTCATATATGTCAGCAATATTGCAAAAAACAGTCCAATTAATAATTGCATGGAAACTACAATAACAAGGTAAATCAGATTGTTAAAAAATGCCTTATAAAAAACTTCGTCGTGAAACATAGTCACATAATTTTCCAATCCGACAAACTGCTTTTTTCCTATTCCTCCCCATTTCATAAAACTTAATCGAATAGACTCTTCTATTGGATAAAATACTGCCAAAATATAGAACAATAATCCTGGAAGTAAAAATGCCAGAAAGGCCTTTTTGTTTCTTATAACGCCCATTATAACTCCTTCCTTTTCATTTATATAAATCTGTTACGAGATATGTATTACCAATCATGATAATACATATCTCGATATGTCATTTACTTATTTTGTATATTCTGCAATAGAATCATCTACCAGTTTACAAAAATCGTCTACTGATAAATCACCGGATGCCAGCAATAATAAATTATCCTGCATAACGGTATTGGTATTGGAATCAAGGTATGTATCCCAAGGCTTCAGGAAGTTTTCACCTGTAGACTGCATATCTTCCTGAATTTTCAGATAAAGATCTGAGTATTCAACATCATCCGGTAAATCGGTTTTAATTGGAGACATCTGCTGTTTTCCAGCATATAATTTACCATAATTATCAATTACATATAAGATAAAATCTTTTGTTTTTTCATCAAATGTTTCTGCATTAAATGCCATACCAATTCCAGAATTTATACAAAATTCATTTGGCTGTGTTTTTGCACCTTCAATAGTAGGAAGATAAAAATAATCAATTTTACCCTGCTCATATGCATCCTGCATAGCGCCGATTTCCCAGTCACCAATATAATACATTGCAGATTTTCCATCTAAAAACATTGATTGTGCTGTTGCATAGTCTGTTGCAGCAAATCCATCATTAAAATACTGACCCATTTCTTTCATAAATTCTGCTGCTTCTCTTCCGGTTTCACTGTCCATTTTCTCTTTTCCATCTCTTAAATTAATGATAAAATCATTTCCGGTTTCTCTAAATGGAAGCATTGCTAAGTATCTCTGTACCGGCCATCTGTCAACACCATCTACCGAAATCGGTGTAATTCCATTATCTTTTAAGGTTTTACATACATTCAGCCACTCATCCATGGTAGTTGGTGGTGTCAGATTATACTGTTCAAAAATTTCTTTGTTATACCATGTCATTTCCACATGATATTCTAATGGTAAAGTATACATGGAACCATCTGTAAATTCCTGATATTTTAATGCAATCGGATAGAAATCATCATATCTGTCATTATCTTTTAAAAATTGTTTTACATCTACTAACATTCCTGCATCTACCAGCTCCTGACAATATGGATCGGCATCAATATCAATTATATCCGGCATATTGCCTCCGGCAATTAATGTCTTTAATTTCTGTAAATAGGAAGGTCTGTCCGCTGTTGTTTCAAATTCAATTTTCCACTTTCCGCCTTTTTCTTTACTGTACTGATCTGCAATTTCATGCATTACCTGATCTATTTCACCATCCACAGGTCTTGATGTCATCCACGTAACAGTTACCACATCATCATCATCATTTTTTGCTTCTTTTTTTGTAGAACCACAGCCTGCAATCAACCCTGTTACCATTGTTGCTAACAATAAAATACTCATCATTCTCTTTTTCATTTTAATCCCTCTCTTTTCTTGTTTTTATCACAAAATTGTTTAATTCTACTTCTCCCTGTACCACATAAACACCGGCATAGCCACCTTTGTGATCATACATTCTGGTAGATAATACAATTTCATCATTAATATACACAATACAGATATCATCTTCTCTTATTATCAGTAAATGATATTCATCTGCATCCGGAAGCCTTCTGGATGTTTCTATCTGGTATGGTACATCACCTTTTATCTGCCACTGATAGATGCCCTTTTCTGAACGTGGCCACATATCCCATGCTACTTCCTTTTTCCGTTGATTCATTCTTAAAAAATAACCCTTTTCCATTTCAGAATCAACATGTAACGCTATTCCGAATTCATGTCCCCGCTTCACACAGACATCCATTTCAATTGAAAAGCAATCTTCCGGAATTTCATAGACACCGGAGCCTAAGGTATCACTTATTACATGAATTCCTTTTTCTGTCTTTGTTATCCGGCTATTATAGCCTGCTGCTGGTTTCATATCCTGTACTTCATCATAGAACTCTTTCACACCTGGAATAACACGGACTTTTAATGTTCCATCTTCCGGATTCTGAATCAATTCATGGAACACCATTGTTCCACCCCATTCCCATGGTCCAAAATCTTTATTTCCATATTTGCTTGCAATCCATCCAAATGCAAATCTTCGCTGTCCATCTGATGCGGTTTTGATTGCATAATCTGATCTGGTGTCAAAGACATCATCTTCAGGAATTTCCCATGGTCCATTTGGACTTTTTGAAATTCTATAATGTGTAGTAAATTGATCCGAAAAAGTGGAGAAAACCAGATACCAGTAATTTCCCATCTTGAAAATTTCAGGACATTCCATGGTGATATACATGCCAGGGGCATAAAACGGTTTTTCATAGGTCCATTGTTTCAAATCCTTTGACTTACACAATGCAATACAGCCTCCCCTTAATTCACCTCCTCCTTTAATTCTTGAAGCCAGAAGCATGTCATAACATTCATCTTCTTCGTTCCAGTATACAAATGGATCCCGCCAGTCAAATTCTTCATATTGCTTTCCATCAGAAACAAACAAAAATTCTTCTACTGTATTAAGATGTTCTAAATCTGTTCCTACTGCCTGCATTACAGACTGTACACTTTTTCCATTAATTTTTATATCTTCATTATACGCAGTAAAAAATGCATGATAAAGATTTTCTTTGTCTTTTATTACGGAACCAGTGTAAGCATTCTTATTTGGCTTGTCATCTCCTCCTCTCTTGATTGCTTCCCCTTTGTATTCCACATTTACAAAGTCTTTTGTTGTTACAAGATGCCAGGTAGTTTCTTCTGCATACTCTTTGTCTCTGATTCTTGGATCATGCAGATAATAACCATAAAAAGTTCCATTTTCATAATACGGTATTAAATCTCCAACCCATGCATCTTTTGGTCTGTACAATAATTTTTTCATATGCACCTCTCTTTGCACTATTTGCATGTTTTTTCTCGTTCTTTTTATGCTCAAATTTTAGCATATGCACTATTTATTTTCAACATACCTTTCTCAATTTTATCATTTTCTATTTTTTTTACATAATAAAAACTGTTGTTTTATACATGTTATACATCTTTTCATTGTTATTTTGTGCATTTCATGCATTTTTATTTTTCGCACATTTTCTTCTTCCTTTATTCTTAATAAAGTGTTACAATAAATCTGGAGGTGGAAGTATGAAATGCACGATTAAACAATTAGCCGAAGAATTAAACTTATCCAGAAATACTGTTGCTAAAGCTTTAAAAAACAGTAATGAAGTTTCTTCGAAAACAAAGCAGCGGGTTTTAAATAAAGCCAGAGAACTGAATTACAATAACATAAACAAAGAACTTTTTTCCGAATCGGGAGATGTTACTTCTCCATCTAATGTGAATAATGGTTCTATCCTGTTTCTTACCAAAACCTATGCACCAGACTCTGAATTCTGGACTGCGGTTTTAACAGGTATTGAATCCATCTTATCTAATGCACATTATCATCTTGTAATTGGAATCATGTCTGAAAGTGATTTGAAAAAAATGGATTTTCCTACTGCATTAAAAGATCCTTCCATTAAAGGTATTATTCTTGTGGAAATTTGTGATGGGGCTATCTGCAATGCATTGTTACAATATAATCTTCCAATTATTACTGTTGATTTACCAAAGGATTATAATCCTGCTTTAGATATGATAGATATTGTTACTATGGAAAACAAAAGAAATATTCACCGGATTGTAAATCATTTAATTTCCAAGGGTGCCGAGCGTTTTGCCTTTGTTGGAGATATTTATTCCGCAAATGTAGGACGAGGTTTTCAGGAACGTTTTGATGCATTACAAGAATGTCTTTCTGATAATCACCTGGAACTAGACCGGAAACATTGCTTATTAACAGAAACTTCTGATGAATTTCAGGACTTTCAAATAGTCGTTAAAAAATTACAAAAGATGGCTTCTGTCCCGGATGTATTTATTTGCGGGAATGACCGTACAGCAATCCAATTAATATATGCTCTTCAATTTTTGGGTTATCAGATTCCAAAAGATGTAAGTGTAGTAGGATTTGATGGTATTCCTGCTTCTGAAAGGATTACGCCTTCTCTCACTACAATACAGACTCCAAAAAAATACCTTGGTATTGCTGCAGCCCGCCAGATGTTAGAGCGGATACAATACCCAAACTCTCCTCATTCATATATGGAATATGAAACAAAACTTATTATCCGGGATTCCACAATATAGAATTAATTTTGAAAGGATATTATACTATGGAAAACTTCTTTTCACTTGATGGTAAATTTTTTCGATTTATCAACAAATTTACCAGTTTAATTGCTTTAAATTTTTTATTCATTATTACATCCCTTCCTATCATTACAATCGGGGTATCCTTTTACGCCCTTTATCAAACAAATTTAAAACTTTCACAAAATACAGAATCCTATATTGCAAGAACTTATTTTTTCTTTTGGAGAAAAAATTTAAAGCAGAATATTCTTCTTTGGCTACCTGTAATGATTTTATTTATATTTTGTCTGATTAACTTATACATTTTACCTTTTATGCCAGAAACCTTTTTCAGGTCTCTCACTCTCTGTATACAATTTCTTATTTTGTTGTTATTGCAGGGATTTCTTATTTATGCATTTTTTCTTCCGGATCAATACAGAACTACTTTAAAACATACCGTAAAAAATGCAGTTATATTGACTTTTAAATATCTTCCAGCTACTTTTTTATGTATTTGCATAAATGCACTACCAGTTTCTATTCCCATATTGTTACCAAAAATAACCGGATATGTGTTAGCAGCTTTTATTATAATAGGCTTTTCCGGAATTTCATTTCTGCATACTTTCATATTGCAACTACTATTAAAAAAAGAGAACCTCATCGGTTCTCTTTAAAAAGGCGTCTGCCGGATTTGAACCGGCGATAAGGGTGTTGCAGACCCGTGCCTTACCACTTGGCTAAGACGCCACATATTTAATTGTGTCAATTCACACTCATATAGTTTACCAAAGCAGCACAAATCCGTCAAGAGAGAATTTACAGATTTCTACCTGCTTTTTACACAATTCCATGCAAATTTATTTGCTTTTTTTACATAAGAACAGTATACTTATAATGTTATAAAATATTAAACCATTTTTAGGAGGAACAAATATAATGGAAAAAGGTAAGTTAGGAATCAGATTATCATTTTATGCAGTAGCCGCATTTATCCTTGCATTCTTAGGATACAGCACTGTTCTTGCATTACTGACTGGTTTCGTTCTCATCGTGGAGAAAAATGAATGGGCTTCCCGTCAGGTAATTCAGGCATTTTTCTTATGTATCTTTGCAGATATCGTAAATGGTATTTTAAACATTTTCGATTTCTTATACCAGATACCTCTTATGGGTTCTGTATGGGGAACAGCAATTTCTGTCATCGATGGTATTGTAAGCCTTGTAGTTCTGATTTTCTGTATCATGGCTCTTGTAAACACAGCCAAAGGAAACGAAGCAAACGTTCCTGGATTAAACGGACTTGCAAACTGGGCTTACGGCATTGTAGCTCCAAAGGTAAATCAGGCACAGCAGGCTTATTATGGACAGCAGCAGTTCAACGGACAGCAGCAGTTCAACGGTCAGTCACAGCAGTTCAACGGACAGCAGCAGTTCAACGGTCAGCCACAGCAGTTCAATGGTCAGCAGCAGTATCAGCAGCCAGAACAGCAGAATCCAAATCAGCCACAGTAGAATTATTACATAGCGAAAAAATTTAAGCGCAGAGCATTCATTGCCCTGCGCTTTTCTTATGCAGTTCTTCAAAAGAGGGTTATAGGACAAAACGTGTTGATGGCTAATCCCATTCTGTAAAAGATTTA
>NZ_QTWM01000011.1:243-53627 GCF_003461125.1 Roseburia sp. AF22-2LB | reverse complement strand
ACCGACCTCCAATCGTTAGATTTTTTGGTCTAACTTTTAGGGGTCGGTACAGGACTCGATGTCTATGTTGCAGGAAAGGCGGATGTGAATTTTCTGTTTGATAGGTACATATCAACTAAAACAGAATTGCGTAGCACGACTTACAGTAATTACTTATATACATGGAATCGCTTTATTCGTGATACATTCGGCAAGAAAAAGGTCAAAGATGTGAAGTATTCAGATGTATTATTCTTTTATACAGACCTGATTAATAATCAAGGCTTACAGATTAATACGCTAGAGACAATTAATACAGTATTAAGACCAACATTTCAGCTTGCGGTGCGTGACGATATAATAAGGAAGAATCCAGTAGATGGTGCATACTGTGAAGTGAAAAAACGTAATGGAGGCTCAAAAAAGAGTCGTAGAGCATTGACTGTGGATCAGCAGAGAAAGTTCATGGAATATATTGCAAAGAATCCGTTCTTCTATCATTGGTATCCGTTCTTTGTGTTTTTACTTGGAACCGGATGCAGAATAGGAGAGGCAATAGGAATACGCTGGGATGATATTGATTTGGAGAATCGTATCATAGATATTAATCACAGCTTAACTTATTATCAGAGAGCGGATGATTCATACAAATGTGAGTTCAGAGTTTCGTTGCCAAAAACAGAAGCAGGAAATCGTAGAATACCAATGATGCAACAGGTATATGATGTGCTTCAGGAAGAATATGACAGGCAGAAGCAGGAAGACTTTTGCACAGAGAATGTAGATGGTATGACTAATTTTGTATTTACAAACCGATTTGGAATGCCACATAATCCAGCAGCAGTTAACCGGGCAATCAAAAGAATTGTGGATACACATAATTCTGAGGAAGAGGTGGCTGCTAAAAAAGAGAAGAGAGAACCCATTATGATTCCAAGATTCTCTTGTCATATTTTCAGACACACATTTGCATCAAGATTTTGCGAGAATGAAATCAACATCAAAGTAATTCAAGAGGTAATGATACATGCGGATGTATCGACAACTATGAATATCTATGCGGAAGCTAATCCTGATGTTACCAAATCAGTAATTGAGAAATTATCAAAAAATATGGATATTTTTTAGAAAAGAGTCCGGTGAATGGATCTTTGGAAGGCAGAAAATATACCTATTCATACTGAACAAAAGGTGTTAAAATATTTTGTGTTTAATGTGCTGATAAATGAAGCACATGCTATAAATTAAAAAGACGTATTTTAAATGAAAAGACATCTTTTAGACGTATAAATGCTCACAAAACGTCTAAGAGTAACTAAGGATATGAAAAGCTCAAATGTTGATTTTACAAGCATTTGCAAGGATGAGGATAAGCTTATAACGGAAGCAAAAAAGCTTTATCACAGAGAGTTACAGTGTTTAGTTGCAATCGATCTAAAAATTGATGATTTCAAACCTGAATATATGGGAAAAATGGATTTTTATTTAGAGGCATTGGATAGAGATATTAAGAAGCCTCATGAAAATCCGAGTGTAGGAATGATTCTTTGTAAAAATGCTGATACGGATGTCGTTGAATATTCTTTGAGTAGAAGTTTATCGCAGACAATGATTGCTGAATATAAAACTAAGTTGATTGATAAGAGTATTCTGCAGAGAAAACTAGCTGAGTTATATGATATTGCAGAGGAAGAGGTGAAAAACTCTCAACAGGATTGAGAGTTTTGAAAATGTGAGAAATAGGAGTGTGATGTGATTGGAGAGATTGTTCAATCATCAGACAATAGATGAATTTTTATTAGATATTACAGAAACTGCTGAATATAAAAGAATTGAATCTCTTATTTTTTCAATACGGATGAATTATTTACATTATATGGCAATTTCTCGCATTGTAAAATTTGAGATTCCTAAGTATTTAGAAAATTTAATAGGTATAGTTATTGATAAATTTAATGAATCAGGGATTAGCACAGTCGATATGCTTCAATACATGCTGGATAATGACATTAATAATTGGATACATTATTATGCTTATACATTCATAATACCAGTAGCAAAAGGAGAAGAAAATGAAGCCGTAAATGATTTAAGTGAATTATATGCTTTTGTTTTGACGGGGTACATTTTAGACACATTCCGTGAGAAGAGAATAGATATAAAGAATCTTGTTGAAGGGCAAGTTTTGGTCCAAAAAACAAACCAGTATGATTTGACGGTGGTTGATGGGGGTGAATTTAAGCGAGATTATTTTGTGTTTGAAGGGAAAGCCTATCTGTACAGTATATTAACCAATACAAATACAATGCGGTTTGGGGATACAATGCCAGCGTTTGCAAGAATAATCACTGAGCAGGTAAAAGATGGGAATATTTTATTAAGGCTAGATGAACGATTGGCTTTGCCCATAAATCAGGCAATATCATATTCAACTTTGAATTTTGAAAAGTATAGGGGACCACAGTTCCATTTTAAAGATTCTATTTAAAAAAAATCCGAAAACTATAACAATTCATATAGATGAAAACACAGCAGATAAACTTTTATTAGTGGTAAAGAAGAAAGTCGATAATAACAGTAAAAAGGACTTTTGGCATATTGAATTGGAGACACTTCCATACAGAGATACAGCGTCAAAGGGAAAGTATTGTATAACTACTTTTTTACACGGTATGTATTATCCAGAGGATGATTGTTTTACACATATTGACTGTACAAAAAATCAATATGAAATGTCGGAATATATAAAGAAATATTCAGAATGTGAACCAGATGTACCTGTCGATTTACATACTAAGAGTAACGAACTTCATTATAAGATGTGGTGTATAGAAAACGGAAGATACACAAGAGAAGTATGGTATAATTTAATGACAGCATCTTTGAATGAAAAATATAGAACTTTGCTGGATGAGATATTGGCATGAAGTATGAAAATAGTTGTGAACGGATGTGTAAGACATAAACGAAGATGTGTGAGGAGAACAGATTATGTCAGAAAAACGTATAGTATATAAAGTTCCTTCGGAGGTAAAAAAACAAAGCATAGGGACATTAAAAGTGTGTAAAACGACATTGGAATATCTCCGTCAAAATGGCTTCAAGACAGTTGAAGACATAATTGATAAACAACTTGAAATTCCAAGCAAGTATAGAGGAAACATTTATGCGTATCTTATGTTTGGAATTGAGGACTATTTGTGTAATTTTTTCGGTAGATATGTTTAATGAAGGTGTTGATATCACTTCGGTAGATATGGTTATGTTCTTAAGACCAACAGAATCACCGATTGTATTTCTACAGCAGTTAGGAAGAGGTCTTCGAAAAAGCAGGGGAAAAGAATTCCTGAACGTTCTTGACTTTATAGGAAATTATGAAAAAGCAGGAAAAACAAGATTTCTCCTGACAGGAAGAAATTATTCCGAAAAACATATTTATAATCCAGTAGATAGAACAGCTTTTCCGGATGATTGTCTGGTTGATTTTGATATGAAACTGATAGATTTATTCCATAAAATGGATAAGAAATCTCTGAAGGTAAAAGAGCTGATTCGGAATGAATATTTTCGGGTGAAAGATTTATTGGGAAGACGACCATCCAGATTGGACTTGTTTACATATATGGATTCAGACATTTATGAGATGGCACTTAGACATTCAAAAGATAATCCTTTTAAAAGATATTTGGAATATCTGGAAGAATTGCATGAATTGACGGATGCAGAAAAGAACTTTTACAATGGAATAGGAAAAGAATTTATTCATTTATTGGAAAATACAAACATGACAAAGGTATATAAAATGCCGGTTTTAATGGCATTTTATAACTATGGAAAAGTAAGAGCAAAGGTTACAGCAGATAATTTGTTGTGTAGCTGGAAAGAATTTTTTTCAACAGGAACTAACTGGAAAGATTTGGAAGCAAATATATCTTATGAAGAATATTGTACAATTTCAGATAAGGAACATTTGAAAAAAAATTCAGCAGATGCCAGTTCATTTCTTATGTGAGTCTGGAAAGGGATTTTTTGTTAAGCAGGAAAATGGAGACCTGGCGTTAAAGAAAGAAATGGAAGCGGTGATTAAAAATCCGGTATTAGAAGAACAAATGCGTGATGTAATAGATTATCGTACAATGGATTATTATCAGAGAAGATATATGGTAGGAAAGGAATAGCAAAAGAAATAAAGTGAAACACAATTATGAGCAGTAACGTAAAAAGCAAAAGAAAAAATATCGGGATGACATCCGGCTCTTTATGGAAGAACATCTTCCTCTTTAGCATACCGTTGATGTGTTCTCAGATATTGGAAGTATTATTTAATTTAAGTGATGTAGCAATTGTAGGAAAATATGCAGGATATATCCCCCTGGGGTCGGTTGGCTCGACCACGCTGTTGGTGTCCTTATTTACCGGCTTCCTGATTGGAATGGGTGGCGGTGTTAATGTAAGGGTAGCGCATAAACTGGGCGTAGGCGATGCGAAGGGAACGGAAGAAACCGTGCACACGGCGGCATTGATTTGTCTGGTGGCAGGACTTATACTGTGCCTGATATGTAATATATTTGCGGAGCCATTTTTAAACATTTTACATACAAAATCAGAGTTTATGGATGGCGCAGTACTATATTTTCGGATTTATGCACTGGGGCTTCCGGCACTTGCAATTTACAATTTTGGAAATGGTGTTTTAAGTGCATCCGGCGAGACGAAGCTTCCACTTATTTATCTGAGTATTGCCGGTGTGTTAAATGTGTTATTAAATCTTTTCTTTGTTATTCAGTGTAATATGGCAGCAGGCGGAGTGGCAATTGCCAGCGTTATTGCTCAGTATGTGTCAGCTATTTTGGTGGTTTCTCATCTGTGCCGGAGAAAGGATAGCTGCAGGCTCTATTTTTCCAGACTGCGTTTTCACAAGGAAGCGGCGAAAAGTGTGCTGATGCTTGGCGTTCCGGGCGGAATGCAGAATGCAATCTTTGCAATTGCAAATCTTTTTGTGCAGACCGGAGTCAACTCCTTTGATGCGGTTATGGTGTCCGGCAATTCAGCGGCAATCAATGCAGATACGCTGATTTTTAATATTATGACAGCATTTTATACGGCATGCGCCAGTTTCATGGGACAGAATATGGGGGCAGGAAACAGGGAACGCATGATAAAAAGTTACCGCATCAGTTTATTGTATTCGTTTCTGGCAGGCGTAATTTTTGGTGGGCTGCTGGTGGTTTTCGGAAGACAGTTCCTGTCTCTTTTTGCCAGCAAACCGGAGGTAATTGAAGCCGGAATGGAGCGGATTAAGATTATGGGATTTTCCTATGCACTTTCCGCATTTATGGACTGCACTATTGCGGCATCCCGCGGAATTGGAAAGAGCATTGTGCCGACCATTATTGTTATCATGGGCTCCTGCGTATTCCGTGTAATCTGGGTATATACGATTTTTGCATATTTTGGAACCATTGCATCCTTATATCTTTTGTATGCATTTTCCTGGTCGATTACAGCAATTGCCGAGATTATTTATTTCAAAGTATGCTTCCGGAAGCTTCGGATAGCGGCATAGAACCATAGAGTCATGGAAGAAAGTAAAAAAGAAAGCGGAAGAGAGAAAGAAAAATGGAAGAAAGACGTTCGGAAAATACAACGCTTTGCTATATAGAAAAGGAAAATTGCTACCTGATGATGCACCGGGTGAAGAAAAGCCATGATGTAAATAAAGATAAATGGGTTGGCGTCGGCGGACATTTTGAAGCCGGAGAATCTCCGGAAGAATGCCTGCTTCGGGAAGTGAAAGAAGAAACCGGGCTTACCTTGGATTCTTATCGGCTGCGGGGCGTGGTCACTTTTGATTCCGATGCGTGGCCGACAGAATATATGTTTCTTTATACGGCAGATGAATTCCACGGTACGATGACCGAGTGCAACGAAGGAACACTGGAATGGGTGCCAAAGGAAGAAGTATATGACCTGCCAATCTGGGAGGGGGATAAGATATTTTTCCGGCTGTTAGAAGAGAGGGAGAGTTTCTTTTCGTTGAAATTATCCTATCAGGGAGATACTTTGACCTATGCCATATTAGATGGGACAACCCGATTGAAATAAAAGTAAATTATAAGTAGGAATAAGCAACCAGATACCATTAATTAGAAAAACTAATTAGTGGTATTACTATATATAATTGGTCTTTATAAGCAAATGACGTTATAATGTAAGTAGCATTGAGCAGTGCCAGAACTTATAAGCAGTCCGTTGGGCTGATTAAAAGGTCTGATAGGGCGAAAGCCCGTAGTATGGAAATGCGAAGCATTTCCATACTTGCACTGAAAAAATAAAGAGCAGGATAAAGAATAATTTCAGGAGGAAGAACAATGGATTACAAAAACGCAGGCGTGGATATTGAGGCAGGATATAAGTCCGTAGAACTGATGAAGGAGCATGTAAAGAAGACCATGCGTCCAGAGGTTCTTGGAGGACTGGGCGGATTTTCCGGAGCATTTTCATTAGAGAAGATTAAAGAAATGGAAGAACCGGTACTGTTATCCGGAACAGATGGCTGTGGCACGAAAGTAAAGCTCGCCATGATTATGGACAAGCATGATACCATCGGTATTGATGCAGTAGCAATGTGTGTAAATGATATTGCCTGTGCAGGTGGAGAACCATTATTCTTCTTAGATTATATTGCATGTGGTAAGAATTATCCGGAGAAAATTGCAGCCATCGTAAAAGGTGTAGCAGAAGGATGTCTTCAGTCTGATGCAGCATTAATTGGTGGAGAGACTGCAGAGCATCCGGGTCTGATGGCAGAGGATGAATATGACCTGGCTGGATTTGCAGTAGGTGTATGTGATAAGAAAGATATGATTACCGGCGAGACCCTGGCAGACGGTGATGTGCTGATTGGTATGGCATCAACCGGAGTACATTCCAATGGATTTTCACTGGTTCGTAAAATCTTTACTATGGATAAAGAAACCCTTGATACATACCATGAAGAACTGGGAACTACTTTGGGAGAAGCATTACTTGCACCAACCAGAATTTATGTAAAAGCACTGCGTGCCATCAAAGATGCCGGCATCCGTGTAAAAGCCTGCAGCCATATCACAGGCGGTGGTTTCTATGAAAATGTTCCACGTATGCTTCCGGAAGGAAAACATGCAGTGATTGAAAAGAACAGCTATCCGATTCCGCCAATCTTTACCCTGATGGCGAAAGAAGGAAATGTAGAAGAGAAAATGATGTACAATACCTACAACATGGGACTTGGTATGGTACTTGCAGTTGCACCGGAAGATGTAGATAAAACCATGGAAGCAATCAAATCTGCCGGAGACAAGCCATATGTTGTTGGTAAGATTGAAAACGGAGAAAAGGGTGTTACATTATGCTAAAAGTTGCAGTATTAGTATCCGGTGGTGGAACCAATCTTCAGGCAATTATCGATGCCATGGATAATGGAACCATTACCAATGCAAAGATAGAAGTGGTAATCAGTAATAATCCGAATGCCTATGCCTTAGAGCGTGCAAGAAAACATAATATCAAGGCACTTTGCATTTCTCCGAAATCCTATGAGAACCGGGCGGCATTCAATGCTGATTTCTTAGAAAAATTGAATGAATATAAAGTAGATTTGGTGGTGCTGGCAGGATTTTTGGTGGTAATTCCACCGGAAATGATTGCACAGTACCGCAACCGGATAATCAATATTCATCCATCTCTGATTCCATCTTTCTGTGGAACAGGCTTCTATGGATTAAAAGTCCACGAAGGAGCACTTTCCCGTGGAGTGAAGGTAACAGGAGCTACGGTGCATTTTGTGGATGAAGGAACAGATACTGGCCCAATCATTTTACAGAAAGCAGTTGCAGTAGAAGAGGATGATACACCGGAGATTCTGCAGCGTCGTGTGATGGAACAGGCAGAGTGGAAAATTATGCCACAGGCAATTGATTTAATTGCCAATGGAAGAGTAAAAGTCGAAGACGGGAAAGTGAAGATTCTTCCAAAAGCAGACCATTAGAATTGAGTGAAAATAAATAAAGATTAAATAGAAATGAATGAAAAATAGAAGAAAAATAACCGGATTAGGAGGAGCAGCATGAAAGTATTAGTAGTTGGAAGCGGCGGAAGAGAACATGCAATTGTGACAAGCGTAGCAAAGAGCAGCCGTGTAGATAAGATTTACTGTGCACCGGGCAATGCCGGAATCGGACAGCTGGCAGAATGTGTGAACATTGGAGCCATGGAATTTGACAAGCTGGTAGCTTTTGCAAAGGAAAAAGAGATTGATTTTACCATCGTAGGAATGGATGATCCATTGGTTGGTGGAATTGTAGATGTATTTGAAGCAGAAGGATTAAAAGTATTCGGACCGAGAAAGAATGCTGCAATCTTAGAGGGATCCAAAGCATTTTCCAAAGATTTGATGAAGAAATATAACATTCCGACCGCAGGATATGAGACCTTTGATGACCCGAAAAAGGCATTGGAGTATCTGGAAACTGTAAAAATGCCAATCGTATTAAAGGCAGACGGACTGGCACTTGGTAAAGGTGTTCTGATTTGTAACACCTTAGAGGAAGCGAAAGCCGGAGTAAAAGAAATCATGGAAGATAAGAAATTTGGTTCTGCCGGCAACCATATGGTAGTAGAAGAGTTCATGACAGGCCGTGAAGTATCCGTGCTTTCTTTCGTAGATGGCAAGACCATTAAGATTATGTCTTCCGCACAGGACCACAAACGTGCCAAAGATGGAGACCAGGGCTTAAATACCGGTGGAATGGGTAACTTCTCTCCAAGTCCTTTCTATACCAAAGAAGTAGATGATTTCTGTAAGAAATATATCTATCAGGCAACCGTAGATGCCATGGCAGCAGAAGGAAGACCATTTGTAGGTGTTATTTTCTTCGGTCTGATGCTGACAGAGGATGGACCAAAGGTATTAGAGTACAATGCCCGTTTTGGTGACCCGGAGGCTCAGGTAGTTCTTCCGAGAATGAAAAATGACATCATTGATGTAATGGAAGCCTGCGTAGACGGTAAATTAGATACCATTGATTTACAGTTTGAAGATAATGCAGCTGTATGCGTTGTTCTTGCATCTGACGGATATCCGGTGGCATATGAAAAAGGATTTGAAATCAAAGGCCTTGAGAACTTTGATGGCAAAGAAGGTTACTACTGTTTCCATGCTGGAACCAAGTTAAATGAGGAAGGAAAAATTGTAACCAACGGAGGCCGTGTACTTGGCATCACAGCCAAGGGAGCTACCTTAAAAGAAGCAAGAGCCAATGCTTATAAGGCAACGGAGTGGGTAGACTTCGATAACAAGTATATGCGCCATGACATTGGAAAAGCCATAGATGAAGCATAAAGTTAAAGAATTATTTAACAAACCGACAAAATAGAAAGATAAGAAAAGTATCCGTAAAAAACAGAAAAATTTACGGGTACTTTTTCTATGCTTAAAAATGCAATGCAATAAAGAGACGAGAATCAATGACGAATTCTTGAAATTAAAACAAGACATAATAAATTTTGATAAAATAAAAACCAATCATACTACGATAATTCAATTCATATTAGAACAGACCGGTTCATATTGGGATAGACCAATTCTTCCGCCCATCCCCCAGTCCGGCACATTCCCTTCTTCTAAAAAATAATAAAATCAGAAAATAAATTAACATAAACCTTAAAAGAAAGATTTTAAGATTACATAATGTATAAAATAATAAAAATTGATAAGACAACTTGCAGGTAAAAAAGAAAATGCACAAGCTGCAATCATAAATTTGTAATGTTAAATTTTCTACTCTTGCGCTTGGTGGGATTATCCGATACAATATTAATTTAGAATATACTCTAAACAGTGAAAAAACTAGCGCAGGAGGTGCCGCAGCATGAGTCTGGCAGATAAAATTTTTATCGATATGTGTCAGGATATATTGGACAACGGGGTAAGTACAGAAGGAGAAAAGGTCCGCCCACATTGGGAGGATGGAACCAGTGCTTATACAATTAAGAAATTTGGTGTGGTAAACAGGTATGATTTATCCAAAGAATTTCCGGCAATTACATTACGAAAGACAGCAATCAAGAGCTGTACCGATGAGATGTTATGGATCTGGCAGTTGAAGTCCAATAATGTCAATGACTTACACAGCCATGTCTGGGATGAATGGGCAGATGAGACAGGCTCCATTGGAAAAGCATATGGCTACCAGATGGGAGTAAAGCATAAATATAAGGAAGGAATGTTTGATCAGGTAGACCGTGTGATTTATGACCTTAAGAACAATCCTTTCAGCAGAAGAATCATGACCAACATATATGTACATCAGGATTTAAGTGAGATGCATCTTTATCCATGCGCATACAGCATGACCTTTAATGTAACCCAGAAGAAGGGGGACGATAAGCTGACTTTGAATGCAATTTTAAATCAGCGTTCCCAGGATATCTTAGCTGCCAATAACTGGAATGTCTGCCAGTATGCAGTACTGATGCATATGCTGGCACAGGTGTGCGATATGCGTGTGGGAGAGTTAGTGCATGTGATTGCAGATGCACATATTTATGACCGGCATATTCCTATTATAAAGGAACTGATTCAAAGACCGACGTATGACGCACCGACATTCTGGCTGAATCCGGATGTAAAGGATTTCTATGAATTTACCAGAAATGATGTACGTCTTGATAATTATGTGACAGGACCACAGATTCAGGATATTCCAATCGCAATATAAAAGGAGCAGGTGAAAGAGATGAATTTAATCGCAGCAGTAGATGCTAATTGGGCAATTGGCTATAAGAATAAATTACTGGTAAGCATTCCGGATGATATGAAATTTTTCCGTCAGACCACAACCGGGAAAGTGGTAGTCATGGGACGTAAGACCTTGGAAAGCTTTCCAAATGGACAGCCTCTTAAGAACCGTGTCAATATTGTACTGACCAGTGATAAGAATTATAAAGTGAAGGATGCCATTGTGGTGCATGATTTAGACGAACTGCATAAAGAGTTAGAGCAGTATAACAGTGAGGATGTCTATGTTATTGGCGGTGAAAGCATTTACCGTCAGCTTTTGGATGAGTGCGATGTAGCACATATTACGAAGATTGACTACGCATATGATGCAGATGCCTATTTCCCGAATCTGGATGAAAAGGAAGAATGGCAGATTACAGAAGACAGTGATGAACAGACCTATTTTGATCTGGAGTATTACTTCTTAAAATATGAAAGAATAAGATAAGCAGAAAGAAACGTGTAAGAAATGAATAATCTTATTTTCAGTTTAAATACCACCATGCCAATCTTTCTTGTGATGGTAATCGGTTATATCTTAAAGCAGATTGGTATGCTTAATGATAATTTTGTAACGGTGGCGAATAAGTTTAATTTTAAGGTGACCTTGCCATTTATGTTATTTCGGGATATTTCTACGGTAAATATCCGGGAAATCTTTGATTTGAAATATGTGCTTTTCTGTGCACTGGCAAGTACCGCCTGTTTCTGGGTAATCTGGGGAGCCACAAAGCTCTTTGTAAAGGATAAAACCATCCGTGGTGCATTTGTGCAAAGCTCCTTCCGGAGCAGTGCCGCAGTCATGGGACTTGCCTTTATTGAAAATATTTATGGCAGTTCTGCCATGGGACCATTGATGATTATCGGGGCAGTGCCGCTTTATAATATCTTTTCTGTTATTGTACTGACCTTTGAAGCCAATGAAGATGGAGAAGGAGAAGAGGCAGTACATGGTGGCAGAATCAAGAAAGCATTTCTTAACATATTAAAGAATCCGATTATCCTTGGAATTGCCTTTGGTATGGTGGCAGCATTATTGTCCCTTGATTTTCCTACCATGGTAGATAAGACCATTGAGAATGTGGCAAAGATGGCAACACCACTGGCGTTGATTGCACTGGGTGCAGGCTTTGAGGGAAGAAAAGCCCTGGCAAAAATCAGACCGACCCTTGCAGCATCTGCAATCAAGCTTGTGATACAGCCGCTTTTATTACTTCCGGTGGCAGCAGCCTTGGGATTTACCGGAGAAAAGATGATTGCAATTCTGATTATGCTTGCATCACCAACTACACCAAGCTGCTATATTATGGCAAAGAACATGAAAAATGATGGTGTGCTGACAGCAAGTATTATTGTGACAACAACGCTTTTGGGAGCATTTACCTTAACTGGCTGGATTTTTATCCTTAAGACCATGGGATTGATATAGAGGAGGACGTTAGATGGATATTACAGGAAGAAAATTATTTGTAAAGGCGATGATGGAAGAAGGCGTGGATACCATATTTGGCTATCCGGGCGGAATGGTCACCGACCTTTTTGATGAATTATATAAACAGGATGATATTCACCTGGTGCTTCCCAGACATGAGCAGGGACTGATTCATGAGGCAGAAGGATATGCGAGAGCTACCGGAAAGCCAGGCGTATGCCTGGTAACCAGCGGACCGGGTGCCACCAATATTATTACAGGACTCGCAGATGCGCATTTTGACAGCATTCCGCTTGTCTGCATTACCGGTCAGGTGCCACTTCCGTTGATTGGAAATGATGCCTTTCAGGAGGTTGATATTGTAGGAATGACCCGTTCCATAACAAAATACGGCGTAACCGTTCGGGACAGAAAAGATTTGGGAAAAATAATCCGCATGGCATTTCACATTGCAACCACCGGAAAACCGGGACCGGTTCTTGTGGATATCCCAAAGGATATCCAGTTAGAGAGTGGACCATCCGATTATCCAAAGAGTGTGCAGATTCGTGGTTACAAGCCAAATGAAGGCGTACATATTGGACAGTTGAAAAAGGCATATAAGCTTTTAAAGAGTGCCAAGAAACCATTGATTCTTGCCGGAGGCGGAATCAACATTGCCCGTGCCAATGATATTTTTGATGAATTTGTTACTAAAATGCAGGTGCCGGTTGTTACCACCATTATGGGAAAAGGAGCCATTGGCACATCCAATCCTTATTATATGGGAAACTGCGGTATGCATGGAAGATATGCAGCTAATATGGCAGTTTCTGAGTGTGATGTATTATTCTCCATCGGAACAAGATTCAATGACCGCATTACCGGCGATTTGAATGAGTTTGCACCAAAGGCAAAAATTGTTCATGTGGATGTGGATACAGCATCCATTTCCAGAAACGTTGTGGTGGATGTACCGGTAGTAGCAGATGCAAGAACCGCACTGGAAAAATTATCAGAGTGGGCAGAACCGAAGAAAACAACAGCCTGGATAGCCCGCATTGAGGAATGGAACAAAGAAAATCCTCTGGAAATGCGAAGAGATAAGGGACTTTCCCCACAGATGATTATGGAAGGAATCAATGAGCATTTCAAAGGAGCCATTATTGCAACAGATGTTGGGCAGCATCAGATGTGGGCAACCCAGTATCTTGAGATGGAACGTGGCGGAACCTTTATTACATCAGGGGGCCTTGGAACAATGGGCTTTGGATTCCCGGCAGCAGTCGGAGCAAAAATCGGCTGTCCGGAAAAAGAGGTTATCTGTATCACCGGAGATGGTGGATTCCAGATGAATATGCAGGAAATGGCAACTGCAGTATGCCAGGATGCACCGGTAATTGTCTGCATTTTAAATAATTTTTATCTTGGCATGGTTCGCCAGCAGCAGCAGCTTTTCTACGGAAAACGTTATTCTGCAACCTGCCTGCGTCAGCATAAGGAATGTCCAAGCAACTGTAAGGGACCGGGAAAAGACTGCCCGGTATATGAACCGGATTTTGTGAAATGGGCAGAAAGCTATGGCACAAAGGGTATTCGTGTAACGAACACCGAAGAAATGAATGCAGCCTTCGAAGAGGCAAAGAAGAATAAAAAGACTTCTACCGTAATAGAATTTATGATTGCAACAGAGGACATTGTACTTCCGATGGTTAAGAGTGGAACTGCAATGAGCCAGATGATTTTGAAATAGGAGGAACGTTGGTATGAAAAACAGATGGATTGCATTATATGTAGAAAACCAGGTTGGTGTACTGGCGAAGGTTTCCGGACTTTTTTCCGGCAAATCCTATAACCTCCAGAGTCTTACCGTAGGAACCACGGAAGATGAGAGTGTGTCCCGTATGACAATCTGTGTAACCAGTGATGATATTACATTTGAACAGATTAAGAAGCAGTTAAACAGTATGGTAGAGGTCATTAAGGTAATTGATTTAACCAATGTACCAATCCATATGAAAGAGATTCTTTTTGCAAAAGTGCTGCATTGCAGCGTGGAAGATAAAGCGGAGGTATTTCAGATTGCAACAACCTTTAAAGTAGATGTGGCAGATATTGGGGAAGACAGCGTATTGTTAGAGTGCAAGCTGACAGAACGCCGCAACAATGAACTGATAGCTCTTTTAAAACGCCGCTTCAGGACCATCGAAGTAGTGCGTGGCGGGGCAGTAGCCATTGAATCAATCAGCACATCCTGCCGGTAATATTAAATACCGGGAATATGGGAAGTCCGTAATGCGGAATTCCCATATTTTTTATAATCTTTTTTTCAACAGTGCAATAAACTTCTCAAACTGCAATGGTGTTCCCTGAATTTCCTGTACCTTCAGGCGGTTCTTTTCGTTGAAGCCTACAAGAATATCATGATTTGCTTCTGCTAAGTAGTCGATGATACCGTCGATATCGGATTTTAAGTTCTTCGGACACTGGATGTATAAGTGCTTTTTCGCAGAGATACACAGCGTATAGGAGATACTGAAATGGTACCAGAAGAACTTGTGCAGGGTGGAATGTTTATAAAGCCAGATGATTTCCTGAATCGGAACAAAGGCAATTCCATCCGTAGAGATTTCAATAAAGAAATGCTCGGTAATAAACATATCTTCCGTAGCCAGCTGTGGCAGTGTCGCCAGTTCCTCTTCTGCCTGCATAAGAAGAGTCTTCGGAGAACCGAACCGGGCAAGCTGCTGGCAGGGCGGTGACAGCCATGGAAAATGAATGTATACAAAATAACATATGATACTGAAAATGGCATAAAGTCCACTGCATGCAAAAAGCAGGATCAGAAAGATACTGAAGCCGTAACGGAAACCGGGCTCACTGATATAATAGGAGGAGCTTTCTCCGTAAATACCGCTGTCTGTCCAGTTCAAATCTGCTGCAATTTTAGAAAGCAGGGTATGGTAGGATTTGGTTGCGGTCTGGATTTTGGCATGGACGGTTACTTTGTTAATATTCGGAAGTCCCTCTTCGCTGGTCTTCGGAGAGAGCAGTACGATATTACAGCACCCATCCTGAATCGTATAGTAGTAATATCCATGGGTCTGCCCTAAGACTTCCTGTGTGTATCCGGTAAATTTTAAATCCGTCAGCGTAATACTGACATACCGGTCATTCTCTTTATATAATTTATCAAGAGAAGTTTTTTCGTTGATAACTTTCGGACTTAAGATGGTGCCGATGGGAAAGATAATCCAAAGAACAATCAACAGTATCATATATAGAATTGGCGAAAAAAGCTTATGCCGGTAAAGACTTTTGATGTGGTTGGATATATAGTGGTCTAATTGGTTTGTCATAATTCCTCCCAGTAGTGTTATGATTTTAAGTATAAAGTTTTAGGGAAAAATAATCAAGCCTTAGGGCGCGACTACTTGCTTTTATCAGGGAAAATTGTTAGTATTACAGAAGAATAGGACAGAAAGAGTGGTTGTGTGGAAGCATATACAGAATTTGCAACAGTTTATGATACATTTATGGACAATGTCCCTTACGAAGCATGGAAAAAATATCTGGTGGACATATTAAAAGCAGAGGGGATAAACGATGGCCTGCTTTTGGAACTTGGCTGTGGAACCGGAAGGATGACGAGACTTTTAGCGGCAGAAGGTTATGATATGATTGGGGTGGACAATTCCGAGGAAATGCTCTCGGTAGCCAGAGAATATACCATGGAAAATACAGAGATACTGTATCTTCTTCAGGATATGCGGGAGTTTGAATTGTATGGAACCATCCGGGCAGTAGTAAGTGTCTGCGATTCCATGAATTATATCATGTCAGAAGAAGATTTGAGACAGGTATTTTCCCTGGTCAATAATTATCTCGACCCGGGCGGAATCTTTATTTTCGATATGAATACCAGATATAAATATGAGGAACTCTTAGGAGACAACAGCTTCTGCGAGACCAGAGAGGACAGCAGCTTTATCTGGGAAAATTATTATGACCCGGAGGAACAGGTCAATCAGTATGATTTAACACTTTTTATCAAAGAAGAGGATGATTTGTTCCGGAGATATGAAGAAACACATTTTCAGCGGGCGTATGAGATAGAAACCGTACGAAAATTAATCGAAGAAGCCGGTATGAAATGGGAAGGTGTCTTTGATGTAGAGACGGGAAAAGAACCGACAGCCTGCAGTGAACGGATTTATATCATCGCAAGAGAACAGGGAAAATAAGAAGAAAGAGGAAGAAGAAATGTCAGATTATATGGTGAGAGCAACAGCTGCAGATGGACAGATTCGTGCATTTGCGATTACATCAAAAGAGATGACGGAGGAAGCAAGAGCCCGTCATAACAGCAGCCCGATTGTAACAGCAGCATTAGGACGTGCCATGAGCGCAGCAGCAATGATGGGCAGCATGATGAAGGGAGAAAAAGACCTTCTGACCCTGCAGATTCAGGGCGATGGTCCGATGCATGGCCTTACGGTAACTGCCAATGCTAACGGGGGTGTAAAAGGCTATCCGGGCGTGGCAGACGTGATATTGCCACCCAATGCAGCCGGTAAATTAAATGTAGGCGGAGCCATTGGAAATGGTGTTTTAAGTGTCATAAAAGACATGGGATTAAAAGATCCGTATGTGGGACAGACCGAGCTTCAGACCGGTGAAATCGCAGAGGATTTAACCTATTATTTTGCAGTATCCGAGCAGGTACCATCTTCCGTGGGTTTAGGAGTTCTCATGAATAAGGACAATACAGTGCGTCAGGCAGGCGGGTTTATCATTCAGCTGATGCCGTTTACAGAGGATGCAGTCATTGATGCCTTAGAGCAGAAAATCGCACAGATAGCATCCGTAACAGAAATGTTGGAAAAGGGCATGACACCGGAAATGATTTTAGAGGAAATCTTAGGAGAGATGAAGCTTGAAATCAATGATACGATGCCGGTTACCTTCCATTGTGACTGTTCCAAAGAGCGTGTGGCAAAAGCACTGGCAAGCTTAAGCAAGAAAGATTTGGATGATTTAATCAAGGATGAAGAACCGATTGAAGTAAAATGTCATTTCTGTAATGAGAATTATGTATTCAGTCCGGATGATTTAAGGGAGATAAGAAAATGAGAGATGGATTTATCAAAGTAGCAGCAGTAACACCAAAAGTAGTAGTCGCAGATCCGGTAGAAAATACCATTCGAATAAAAGCGGCAGTAATGGAAGCAGCAGCAAACGGAGCCAAAGTCATTGTGTGCCCGGAGCTTTGCATTACCGGATATACCTGTGGCGATTTATTTTTACAGGAGACTTTATTAAGAAGCGCAAGGGAGCGGCTGGTATGGCTGGCAAAGGAACTCGGTGCTTTGGATGCCGTTGTATTTGTTGGTCTGCCCCTGATGCATGAAGGCAAGCTTTATAATGTGGCAGCAGCTTTAAACAAAGGCGAGATTATCGGCATCGTGCCAAAGACCCATATTCCAAATTACAATGAATTCTATGAAGCAAGATATTTTACTCCGGGAAAAGAAGAAGCAGAGGGTGTAGATATTGCACCGGCTTATCATGTACCGATGGGAAGCCACATTTTGTTCCAGTGTGATGATGTATTGCCGGAGCTGGTAATCGGTGTGGAAATCTGCGAGGATGTCTGGACACCGAACCCGCCGAGTATTTCCCATACTCTGGCAGGAGCAACTTTAATCGTAAATCTTTCAGCCAGTGATGAGACAACCGGAAAGGATATTTACCGGAGAGAGCTTGTTGCAGGACAGTCTGCCCGCCTGCTCTGTGGTTATGTCTATGTCAGTGCCGGAGATGGAGAATCCACACAGGATGTAGTATATTCCGGGCATAATATCATTGCAGAAAACGGAGCGGTTTTAGCAGAATCCGAACGTTTTACCAATGAGACGGTATATTCTGAAATTGATATGGAACGTCTGGTATCCGAAAGACGGAGAATGAGCACTTTTGCAGCAGGCAGCAGAGGCAAGGATTATCTTAGATTTTCTTTCTTTATTGATAAATCAGATACAACGCTGAGCCGTTTCGTGGATCCGGCGCCATTCGTTCCGGGCAATAAGGACAAGCGTGATAAACGTTGTGAAGAGATTTTAGCTATTCAGTCCATGGGACTTAAGAAACGGTTAGAGCATACCGGATGTAAATGCACAGTGGTAGGCATTTCCGGTGGACTGGATTCCACACTGGCACTTCTGGTTACGGTGCAGGCATTTGACCGGCTGAAGCTTCCGAGAGAGCAGATATATGCAGTTACCATGCCGGGCTTTGGAACCACAGACCGTACCTATGAGAATGCATTAAGTCTCATTCGCTGTCTTGGCGCAAAGCTGATAGAAGTAGATATCAAAGAAGCAGTACGCATTCATTTCCGGGATATTGGTCAGGATGAAAGCGTACATGATGTCACTTATGAAAATGGACAGGCAAGGGAACGTACCCAGATTCTGATGGACATTGCCAATAAGAATAATGGTATGGTAATCGGAACCGGAGATATGTCAGAGCTGGCATTGGGCTGGGCTACCTATAACGGTGACCATATGTCCATGTATGGAGTGAATGCATCCGTACCGAAGACGCTGGTGCGCCATCTGGTACACTACTATGCAGACACCTGTGGAAATAAGGAACTTTCAACTGTACTTTATGATGTCTTAGATACACCGGTCAGCCCTGAACTGCTTCCGCCGGAAAATGGAAAAATCGCCCAGAAGACAGAGGATATTGTAGGACCGTATGAACTGCATGATTTCTATTTATATTATGTGATGCGATTTGGCTTTGCTCCGGCAAAAATATATCGTCTGGCACAGGTGGCATTTGCGGGGCAGTACGACAATGCGGTGATTTTGAAATGGTTAAAGACCTTCTACCGCCGTTTCTTCTCACAGCAGTTTAAACGTTCCTGTCTGCCGGATGGACCAAAGGTCGGTACGGTAGCAGTATCACCAAGAGGTGATTTACGAATGCCAAGTGATGCATCGGCACGTATCTGGATGGATGAAATCGAACATCTGGAATAAAATGTGAAAAATGAACTACGAGAAAAGAACTGCTGCTCAAAACGGAGCGGCAGTTCTTTTATAAAAACTATATGTGCTTAAGCTGTTTTTCAAAAGATTCTTTTGCCTTGCTGCGGCCGAAAGCAAAGTTCCTGCCGTAGACGAAAGAGTACATGACAGCAGCCATTACAAATGCAGTAACCACATCAAATACAGAATGCTGTTTTAAGAACATGGTTGCAAGAATAATGCTGACCATAAGAATGAAAGAAGCCAGCTTTAACTTCGGACGGTTCTTAAATTCTTTACTGCTACAGATTGCAATGTGAACACCGAGCGAATTATAAACATGAATACTTGGAAACAGGTTTGTCGGTGTATCGGTTGCATAAAGCCAGGCTACCATATGGGTGAAGACATTGTCATGCTCAAAGGAATGCGGGCGGAGATAATGTCCGTTTGGATAGAGGCTGGATACTACCAGAAATACAGTCATTCCCACAAACAGGAATGTACAGAGCCGGTAATAATCTTCTTTATTTTTGAAGAAAAAGTAAAGAACCGCATATGCGACATATCCAAACCATAACATATATGGTACGATGAAAAATTCTATAAATGGGATTTTATCATCCAGTGCAGTATGTATTACGTTGAAATTTGAAGTCACATGTTTTTCCAGATAGGCAAACCATGGAAAATATATGAATACATACAGCAGAACCCATGCGTGCTTATATTTTTGAAAAAATGCTTTGAGATTTTGCTTAAAGTTATCTTTTTTCAATATCGGATTCCCCTTCTTTAATGTAAGAATACTACTTCTATTTTGGAATTCTAGCACAGCATTTTTTAAAAAACAATGCTATAAAATTGAATTTAATAATTTTTATGGAATTCTTAAGATTTTAATGGAAAAGGAACATTTTCATTGTGCAAGAATACAAGAAAATGTATTTCATTTTTTAAATAAATATTACAAATGCGGGATTTCATTGACAAAGAAAAACGGTCAACTATAATGGAAACTAGCAAAATAGAAAGGTTAAGGGATATGAAGAAGAATGACGAGAAACAGCAGGAAACTGCGAAGGAAAAAATGAGCAGAAAAAAACTCCTTTGTGTAATCGGAATTCCTGTAGGAATATTAGTTGTGATTTATCTGGTACTGGCACTGTTTTTTCAGAGCCATTTTGCATTTCGTACCACGATAAATAATGTGGGGGTATCCGCTTCCTCAACCAGTGGTGTGGAAAAGAAGATTACGAAGCAGGCATCCAGGTATGAGATGAAGCTGGTGGAGCGTGAGGATAAGACAGAGAGCATCAATGGAACAGACATTGACATGGAGCCGGTATTTGATAAGCAGGTAAAAGAGCTTTTAAAGAAGCAGAATGGATTTGCATGGCCGTACTATCTTATTTCTCCACGGAAATACGAAGTGGAAACCATGATAACTTTTGATGAAGAAAAATTGAAGGATGTTCTGGATAATTTGTCCTGTATGGATGAAAGCAAATGGACGGATTCCGAAAATGCACAGATTAAGGATTATACAAAGGATGGCTATGAAGTGCAGCCGGAGGTATATGGAACAAAAATCGATAAGGATGCATTTACGGAGAAAATCAAAGAAGCCTTGGATAAAATGCAGCCGGAATTTGACCTTTCCGGGGAAGGCTGTTATGAAGACCCTAAGGTGAAAGAAGAGGATGATGTATTTCAGGATGCCTTGGATACCTTGAATAAATATACCCAGATGAAGATTACCTATCAGGCAGAAGGCAGGGATGATGTGGTTTTGGATGGAGAAACCATCAGTACCTGGCTTTCTGTGGATGATGATTTCAATGTGTCTGTAGATGATGAGGCATTGAGCGCTTATGTAAAAGCTATGGCAAAAAATTATAATACCGCCTATGGAAACCGGACACTGGATACCTCTTATGGACAGACAGTGACAATTTATGGTGGAAATTACGGATGGTGGGTAGATAATGCAGCTGAAAAGGAAATGATACTGGAGGATTTGAAAGTCGGTAAGGATGTAACAAGAGAGCCGGTTTATTCCCAGACGGCTAACAGCCATGGTGAGAATGACTATGGTAATACATATGTGGAAATCAATCTGACCGCACAGCATTTGTTTTTCTATAAGAACGGATCACTGGTGGTAGAATCTGATTTTGTCTCCGGTAACCTTGCAAAGAATCATGGAACGCCGTCCGGCTCTTTTGGTGTTACTTATAAGGCAAAGGATGCGGTGCTTCGCGGCGAAGATTATGAGTCTCCGGTATCTTTCTGGATGCCGTTTAACGGTGGTGTTGGAATGCATGATGCCAGCTGGAGAAGTACTTTTGGTGGAACAATTTATAAAAGAAGCGGTTCACATGGATGTATCAATCTTCCATACAGTGCAGCAAAAACAATTTATGAAAATATAGAAGCTGGTTATCCGGTGCTTGTTTATGAACTGCCGGGAACCGAGAGCCAGAAGGGCAAGGATATGGATGCAGCATCTGCAGTAGATGAGGCAATCACCTCCATTGGAACAGTAACCCTGGACTCCGCAGGAACCATTGCGTCTGTCCGTTCCCAGTATGATGCTTTATCTGACAGCGCCAAAGCATATGTAAAGAATCTGAATGTGCTGACAGCAGCCGAGTCAGCTCTGTCACAGTTGCAGTATGAACAGGCCCTGCAGGAATTGCAGAATCAGGAAAGTATCGATGCACAGAATGTAACGAATACAATCATGGCATTGCCAGATACGATAACTGCCACAGATGCAGCAGCAGTAGCCAATGCAAGAAATGCCTATAATGCCTTAAGCGAGGGCGCAAAAGCGAAGGTACCACAGAGTGCACTGGACAAGCTGGCAGCCGCTGAAGCAGCCTTGTAAAATAAAAGCAGGGAAAGAGAATATCGCTCCTGCTCCTGTGATTTGCTTCCGATAAGATGTATGCCTACATGGGACGTCGGAAATAAAATTGAAAATAGAAATGTAATAGAAATAACACCAGCCTCTGCCTGGATGATTGCAGATACATGAGGGAGGGCTGTTAGGGACTTATGAAATTCGTTCGGAAACAGGCAACGCCGGTACAGGGATGTACCGGCGAGGCGCAGATGAACATGGATGTGAATTTGCGCCGGTTGCCAGAAGCAGATACGCTTTTATCGAATTTCTAATGTCCCTTACAGCTCTCTCTCGTATCTTATTCATTCAGGCAGAGACTGGTGTTTTTATATTTTCACAGTTATTTATAAATCCTTATCTTGCATATGGAAAAATGTTGCCAAATAGCAATTGAGATGTTGCAGACTAGAACGGCAATATTGCAAAGAAACAGGGCATATAGTATAATCTTATCAAGAAGTAAAAAATATAAATTATGTTGCTGACGAGCACAAAGACAGATGAATAATATCCTGTGAAAATGTGCCGGATAACAGGAACGGATGAAAATAAATCGAAAGGAGAATGTATTGATGAAGGAGCAGGTTTTGACAAGGTTTAAGGAATTATTTGGGGATGAAGGAGACATCCGTGTGTATTTTGCACCGGGACGTGTGAATCTGATTGGAGAGCATACGGATTACAACGGAGGTCATGTATTTCCATGTGCACTGACCATTGGAACTTATGGCGTGGCAAGAAAACGTGCCGATAAGAAACTGAGATTTTATTCCATGAATTTTGAACAGCTTGGTGTGCTGGAATCTTCCATTGAAGGCTTGAAGCCGGAGAAAGAAGCAGACTGGACAAATTATCCGAAGGGTGTCATCTGGGCATTTGGAGAAAAGGGCATGCAGGTAGATACCGGACTGGATTTGTTATTATTTGGAAATATCCCGAATGGTTCCGGACTTTCTTCTTCTGCATCTGTTGAGGTGCTGACCGGATATATCTTAAAGGACTTATTCGGATTTGGTGTAACGAATCAGGATCTGGCTTTAATCGGACAGTTTTCAGAGAATAAATTCAATGGAGTGAACTGTGGCATCATGGATCAGTTTGCCATTGCCATGGGAAAAGCAGAGCATGCGATTTTCTTAGACACGGCTACTTTAAAATATGAATATGCGCCGGTTCGTTTAAAAGATGCTAAAATTGTAATTTCCTGCAGCAATAAGAAGCGTGGTCTGGGTGATTCGAAATATAATGAACGTCGTGCAGAGTGTGAGGAAGCACTGGCAGAATTACAGAAGGTGGTGGACATCAAGAGTCTTGGTGAATTGTCCGAGGAACAGTTTGAAGAATATAAGGGAGCCATCGGAAGTGAGGTCCGTATGCGTCGGGCAAAGCATGCGGTATATGAGAACCAGAGAACCTTAAAAGCGGTGGAAGCCTTGAAAGAAAATGATGTGGAAACCTTTGGAAAGCTGATGAATGCATCCCATGTATCCTTAAGGGATGATTATGAAGTAACCGGAATTGAACTGGATACCTTAGTAGAAGAAGCCTGGAAGGTGGATGGAGTCATTGGATCCCGTATGACAGGCGCAGGCTTTGGCGGATGCACCGTCAGTATTGTAAAGGATGAAGCGGTAGAGCATTTTATTGAAGCAGTAGGCAGTGCATATGAAAAGAAAATTGGATACAGCGCAGATTTCTATGTAGTAGAAATTGGAGACGGTCCATCCAGACTGGCATAAGAAACAGGAGGTAAGTCATGATTTGTGAAGATATCTTAAAATTAACAGAATATGGCATGGTAACCGGACTGGTTCCGGAGGAAGATGAAAGATTTACCATCAACCGCCTGCTGGAATTGTTTGAATTAGAAGAATTAGATGAGGACGCTGTGACAGCTTATCAGTCACGGACACCGATGAGCAGAGAAGAAGCAGAAGAGAGTCTGGAAGAATTATTAAACCGTCTGCTGGATTATGCTTATGAAAAAGGCATTTTAAAGGAAAACAGTGTAGTATACCGAGATTTATTTGATACGAAAATCATGGGAATACTGATGCCAAGACCAGGTGAAGTAATTCATAAATTTCAGAGCCTTTATGAGAAGGATGCAAAGGCGGCAACAGATTATTATTATACTCTCAGCCAGGACAGCAATTATATCCGCAGATACCGTATCAGACGTGATATGAAATGGACCGCAGAGACGGAGTTTGGTGAACTGGATATTACAATTAACTTATCCAAGCCGGAAAAGGACCCGAAAGCCATTGCAGCTGCAAAGCTGGCAAAACAGAGCGGCTATCCGAAATGCCTTTTGTGTAAGGAAAATGAAGGTTATGCAGGAAGAGTCAACCATCCGGCAAGACAGAATCACCGTATTATTCCGGTAACCATCAATCATAGTGACTGGTTCTTACAGTATTCTCCTTATGTGTACTATAATGAGCACTGCATCGTGTTTAATGGAAAGCATACACCGATGAAAATCGAGAAGGCAACCTTTGGAAAACTGCTGGATTTTGTAAAACAGTTTCCGCATTATTTCGTTGGCTCCAATGCAGACCTGCCGATTGTAGGAGGTTCGATTTTAAGCCATGATCATTTTCAGGGTGGACATTATGAATTTGCCATGGCAAAGGCACCGCTGGAAAAAGAGATTACCTTTGCGGGCTTTGAAGATGTGAAAGCCGGAATTGTAAAATGGCCGATGTCAGTTATCCGCCTGTCCGCACCGGATACAGAACGGCTGATTGAGCTGGCAGATAAAATACTTCTGACCTGGCGTGGCTATACGGATGAGGCAGCATTTATTTTTGCAGAAACAGACGGGGAGCCACATAATACCATTACGCCAATTGCAAGAAAACGAGGCAATAATTACGAACTGGATTTAGTGCTTCGTAATAATATTACAACAAAGGAGCATCCGCTGGGCGTATATCATCCGCATGCGAAGCTTCATCATATTAAGAAGGAAAATATCGGCTTAATCGAGGTAATGGGTCTGGCAGTGCTGCCGGCACGTCTGAAGGACGAGATGGCACAGCTTAAGACGGCAATTCTTTCCAGGGCTGATTTACGGAGCAATGAAATTTTAAGTAAGCATGCAGACTGGGTAGAGGAATTTTTGCCGAAATATGAGAGCATTACGGAAGAAAATATCGACGGGATTATCCGAAAGGAAATCGGACTGGTATTCCGTGAAGTTCTTCTGGATGCCGGTGTATACAAATGCACCGAAGAAGGAAGAGAAGCATTTTTACGCTTTATTGACACGGTAAATAAATAGAAAAAGATGTTTATCCGGGAGTGGGATTCTGGTTGACATAAGAAAAGAGCATCATTGGCACAAGGTGTCATCCAATGGGAAGGATGAAAAGCACCGCCTTTGATGCTCTTTGTTGTATGTTATGACTCTTGCAAGAAGGAAAGAAATGCATTAATATAAGAGCAATATGATAAATTATGCAAAAGGATAAGGACAGAATGGAGATTTTATGAAACAGCAGATAAAGAGTTCTTTGATATTATTATTGACCGCAACCATCTGGGGCGTTGCTTTTGTAGCCCAGAGCGTGGGCATGGAATATATTGGTCCCTTTACCTTTAACGCAATCCGATGCGTTCTGGGGGGACTGGTGCTAATCCCGGTTATTCTGGTTTTAAAGAAAAAGAAAGAGACAGGAGCAGAAAATCAGGAAAAAGAGGATAAAAAGACTTTGTGGGCAGGCGGAATTGCCTGTGGTGTAATTCTTTGCATTGCATCCAATCTGCAGCAGTTTGGTATTATGGAAGCAAGCGTTGGTAAATCTGGCTTTTTTACGGCGTTGTATATTGTGATGATTCCGGTTATCGGCATCTTTATTGGAAAGCGTCCGGGAATCAAGCTGTGGTTTTGTGTAGCACTGGCAGTTGTGGGAATGTATCTGCTTTGTATGAAGGACGGCAGTTTTACCATTGAGCGGGCAGACATCATGCTTCTTTTATGTGCACTGGCATTTTCCTTTCATATACTGGTGGTTGATTATTTTTCACCGAAGGTAGACGGCGTAAAAATGTCCTGTATACAGTTTTTTGTATGCGGAGTACTTTCAGCAGTAGGAATGCTGTTTACAGAGACACCGGACATTTCCAATATTCAGGCGGCATGGCTGCCTTTGTTGTATGCGGGACTTCTTTCCTGCGGCGTTGGCTACACCTTGCAGATTGTAGGACAGAAAGGCATCAACCCGGTTATCGCATCCCTTATTATGAGCCTGGAATCCGTGATTTCCGCACTGGCTGGCTGGGTGATCTTGGGACAGGTATTATCACCAAAAGAAATTTTAGGCTGCGTATTGATGTTTGTGGCAATTATTATCACGCAGATTCCCATCGGAAACAAGAAAACAGATTGATTTTACGGATAGTCTCAGCTATACTGTAACAGAATAGAAAGAGAAAGAAGGCATAAGATATGTTGTCAAAAAAGATAAAACAGGCAATGGCAGGAAGCTCTGCAATTCGTGCCATGTTTATGGAAGGAAAAGAAATGGCTGCCAGATATGGGGCAGAAAATGTGTATGATTTCAGCCTTGGCAATCCGGCTACACCGGCACCGGAAAAAATTAAGACAGCAATTTATGATATTTTGGATAAAGAAGACCCGCTTGTGGTGCATGGATATATGGCAAATGCAGGCTATGAGGAAGTAAGAGAGGCAATTGCAGAGAACTTAAATGAACGCTTCGGAACCAATTTCCATGGGAAGAACCTGATTATGACAGTTGGTGCAGCAGGCGGTCTGAATATTATTTTTAAGACGATTTTAGATCCGGGCAATGAAGTTATGGTATTTGCTCCGTATTTTGGTGAATATAAAAGCTATGCCGCAAACTTCGATGCAAAGATTGTGGAAGTCATGCCAGATGAAGCAGATTTTATGCCGGATTTAGCAGACTTTGAACGAAAAATTACAAAAGATACAAGAGCGGTTATCATCAACAATCCGAACAATCCGACCGGAGTGGTATATTCAGATGCAACCTTAACAGAGATTGCCAGAATTTTAACTGCGAAGGAAGAGGAATTTGGAACCGATATTTATCTTATTTCCGATGAACCATACCGTGAACTGGTTTACGACGGCGTACAGGAGAATTTCCTGACGAAATATTATAAAGATACGCTGGTAGGATATTCCTTCAGTAAATCTTTATCACTTCCGGGCGAGCGGATCGGTTATGTGGCAGTGCCGGATGAAGCGGCAGATTCCGCAGAATTAATCGAGGGAATTACCGTATCAAACCGTACTCTTGGCTTTGTAAATGCACCATCCCTCATTCAGAAAGCAGTGGCAGAGTGCTTAAAGGAAAAGACCAATCTTGAATTTTATGACCGCAACCGTATTGCTTTATATGAAGGACTGACGAAGCTTGGATTCACCTGCATCAAACCACAGGGAGCATTTTATCTGTGGCTGAAATCTCCGGTTGCAAAGGAAGAAGAATTTGTAGAAGCTGCCAAGAAATACCATTTGATTCTGGTAAAAGGAAGTGCCTTCGGCTATGGCGGTTATGTACGCCTTGCATATTGCACTTCTTATGAGACAGTAGTAAATTCCATGCAGGCATTTGCAAAGCTGGCAGCAGAGTATGGACTGAAGGCAGCAGAATAAAAAATCGGAAAACGAAAGAATGAAAAATCAAGCAGCAGATAGAAGGAGTAAGACATGAAAGCATGGGAAAATAATATACGCAAAGTTATCCCGTATGTTCCGGGAGAACAGCCGAAGAAAGAGAAAATGATAAAACTGAATACCAATGAGAACCCGTATCCACCGGCACCGGGAGTAAAGGATGTTTTAACCTCTTTTGATACCGACCGGCTGCGTCTTTATCCGGATCCAAAGATTGAGAAACTGACGGACGCCATTGCAGAACGATATGGTTTAAATTCCAATCAGGTATTTGTGGGCGTTGGCTCAGATGATGTACTTGCCATGTGCTTTATGACATTTTTTAATTCTAATCGTCCGATTCTGTTTCCGGATATTACTTATTCTTTCTATGATGTCTGGGCAGAGGAATTCCGTATTCCATATAAGCAGATTCCACTGGATAGGGATTTTACGATTCGCCCGGAGGATTATGCTGGGGAAAACGGAGGAATTGTATTTCCAAATCCAAACGCACCGACAGGAAAACTGCTTCCGTTAGAAGATGTGGAACGCATCATTGCACAGAATCCGGATGTCATTGTTATTGTGGATGAAGCATATATTGATTTTGGTGGAACATCTGCATTGCCGCTTATTGATAAATATGACAATGTGCTGGTAGTCCAGACCTTTAGTAAATCCCGTTCCATGGCAGGCATGCGGATTGGATATGCGATGGCACAGCCTGAATTAATCAAATATTTGAACGATGTTAAATATTCATTTAATTCTTACACCTTAAATTCCCTTACGATTGAAATGGGAACGGCTGCTATTTTGGATGAAGCTTATTTTAAAGAGACAACACAGAAGATTATTGCAACGAGAGAGCGTACCAAGGAAGAACTTCGGGCACTGGGATACCGGATGGATGATTCAAAGAGCAACTTCCTCTTTGTAACCCACGATAAGATTTCCATGGAGAGGCTGTTTGAAGATTTGAAGAAGAAAGACATTTATGTCCGTCATTTCTCCAAACCGGAGCGGATTGCAAATTATCTGCGTATTACCATTGGTACAGATGAAGAAATGGATACGCTGATTACGTTTTTGAAAAACTATAAACAGTCATAATTCGTTAGGAAAGGAGTATTATGTTATTACATTATCTGATTGTATTTTTTGTTTCCATGGTACCACTGGTTGAACTGAGAGGAGCGATTCCATTTTCACAGGGCTTTGGACTTCCATTGATACCATCTTATATTATTTCCATCATTGGAAATATGCTGCCGGTACCATTTATTTATTTTTTTGCAAGAAAAGTACTGATTTGGGGTGCAGATAAGCCTGTTATTGGAAAATTCTTCGGCTGGTGTCTGGAAAAAGGTGAAAAGGGTGGTAAGAAGCTGCAGGCAAAGGCAGGAAGAGGATTATTCCTGGCATTACTGCTCTTTGTTGGAATCCCGGTGCCGGGAACCGGAGCCTGGACAGGAACTCTGGCAGCCAGCATCTTAGATATGGATTTTAAATCATCTGTTATTGCAGTGATGCTTGGCGTATTGCTGGCTGGTGTAATTATGATGTTAATCAGTGTTGGTGCATTTTCTATGATTCGCTAACAGAGTGGAATGTAAAAAGGATATCTAAGTGATAAAAGCACAGCGTGTATAGTAATGTTATTTACTATATATTCTGTGCTTTTTAACTTTACAGGAAAATGCTTTCCTGTAAAGTTAAAAACGCTCCGCGAGGATGCGCACTGCGGCGTATAAGGTAGATGTCGCAAGCGACCGCCGCAGGCGCGAGAATGTGCCAAGGCACATTCTTTGTTTAATAATGATTTAATTTCTTACACTTTGAACTACGGTGTGGATGCTTTTTCGGCAAAATCTGTATTTACAAGATCTTCATAAGGAGCGGCACCGGAGAGAACACCGGACTCTTCTAAAATAGTAAGCATTAAGTCATAGCCTTCTTCCCGGAGTATTAAATCTGTGTTCCAGGTTTCCTGGTCGTAGTAGCGGCTTACAATAAGTGTAAGGGTTTTAAGATCTGTTTCACTAAACTGTGGTGCAATGACAGTTGCGATTTCTTCCGGACTGTGACCTGCTACATAATCCATGCCTTTCTGTAAAGCATTGGTGAAATGCTGGATAAGGTCGGCATTTTCCTTAAGATAGCTTTCTTTGGCACAAAAAGCAGTATATGGAAGATAACCGGAATCCACGCCAATGGACGCTACCACATAGCCGTCACCGGACTGCTCCAAAGCAGTAGCGGATGGTTCAAATTCAATGGTATAATCCCCCTGCCCGCCGGAAAAAGCCGCTGCGGTAGAACCAAAGTCAATACTCTGGTCGATTTTGACTTCGGAAGGAGAAACACCATTTTCCCGGAGTACATATTCATATACCATTTCCGGTGTGCCACCGGCTCTTCCGCCCAGCACATCTTTCCCAATCATATCTTCATAGGAAAAGGAATCGGTGTTTTTCCTTGCAACCACAAAGTTACCGGCACGCTGGGTAAGCTGTGCAAAATTGATGACATGGTCTTTTGCACCTTCCGTGTAGGCATAAATGCTGGCCTCCGTTCCCATGAACCCTACATCTGCATCCCCGGAAACAACGGCAGCCATGGTTTTATCCGCTCCAAAGCCGGTGGTCAATGAGAGCTCGATTCCCTCATCTTCAAAGTAGCCTTTTTCGATGGCCACATACATCGGTGCGTAAAAGATGGAATGTGCCACTTCATTTAATTTTACGGTTGTTAATGCTTTAGAATCATCTGATTTGCAGGCACAAAGCGGGAAGGACATAAGAAGAATTAAGAAAAGAGAAATACCTTTTTTATAAAATCGTTTCATAGAGCATCCTTAAAAGACATTTGTATTATAGTATGAAAGACAGATGAAAATGTGCTATGATGGATAGGATAGGATTGTCTGAAATTTAGAAAACAGTATTAAGACAAGAGATATAAAAGGAGAACAGAACATGAACGACTACGTAGACCTTCATACTCATACAATTGCAAGCGGACATGCTTACAGTACTATTGAAGCAATGATAAAGGCGGCAGAGCAGAAAGAAATCCGTCTCTTTGGTATTACAGAGCATGCTCCGAAAATGCCGGGAACCTGCAGCGAGTTATATTTTAATAATCTTCGCGTGCTGGAAAGAAAGCATGGAGAAATGTATACGCTGTTTGGCGCAGAACTTAATATCATGGATATGGAAGGGCATGTGGATCTGCCGGAGCGTACCTTAAGGCAGATGGATTTGTGCGTTGCAAGTATGCATGGTCCGTGTTTTCATCCGGGAACCATAGAAGAAAATACGAAAACTTATCTGAATGTGATGAAAAATCCCTATGTAAACATTATCGGACATCCGGATGATTCTTATTATCCGGTGGATTATCGTGCATTGGTGGAAGGTGCAAAGGAACATCATGTATTGTTAGAGGTCAACAATGGCTCCCTGACACCGGGTGGCTTCCGGCAGAATACGAAGGAAAACAGCTGCAAAATGTTAGAACTTTGCAAGGAATATAAAGTCCCGGTTATCATGGATTCCGATGCACATGTGGATACTGCAGTTGGGAATCATCAATATCCATTGGAAGTTATTCAGATGGTAGATTTTCCGGAAGAACTGGTGGTCAATACCAATGTGGAACTGGCGAAGAGTTTTTTGAATTATTTTAAATCACCGGAACATCTATAAGGAGTTATCACAGGTGAGAAAAGAATATCAACAGCGGTATTGACAGAAAACAAGAGTTAGTATAAACTAACTCTTGTAAGGAACATTACAATACACACAAAATACTTTGGACGTAAAGGGAGCAGACTTTTGATGCGGGTCTGCTCCTTTTATATGCCATCCATTAGGGGATTGCAATGTGGGAGAAAAATTTATTAAAAAATTTTGCAGCAGTCGAGGCACAATTGAACATGGATGTGAATTTGTGCCGGTTGCCAGATGAAATGAAAAGTATATCGAAATTTCCAGTGCCCCTTGCAGACATTAGGTGGCATCTGTCCTCGACGGACAGTACCAATATTCTGTCAAAGCAACCGAAAAGACAGTTTATCATCAAGAAAAACAGACCCCTAAGAATGGTTGACATTTCACATAAAAGAAAATCAGATGTGCTTTGACTGCTGCAAAATTCTTTGATTCTAAATGTTATCTCCACATCGCAATCCCCTAATTCTGCCAGTGAATCCCACCCGCATCAAGAACCGCAAACCGGATCAACTCTGCACTGTCCAGGTTCTCATGATGCATATCGATTCCGTTAATTGAATGATTATCATAGGTCGTATAGTAATAAATTCCCTTATCCGCATTGCAGCAGGAGGTGTAGATTGTAATTTCATATTTCCCATCAGCAACTTCACAGCAGCCCCGCTGCTGGTCGACGGAACCTAAGATATGAAAGAACTGGCTGACACTTTCGATTTCTGAACTGCCGGAAATGGAATGCAGTCTGGTGAAAGCAACCCGGATAAAACGGGACTGGGAAGATAAATCGCCCGGCAGACCCAAAGCCCCCATACCGCGGCTGTAAGCCTGTAAGTTGAGTTTGTCGGAAAAATGATTTTCCGGCTGCCTGGATGAGAGAGCCGCATAATTATTTAAAGCAAACATCTGCATTGGAAAAGGTGGATTGTTGGTCAGCACACCGGCAGGATTGTCATAGATATGAAGCCCGTCTGCCATGGATTCCACAACGATGTTTTCACTTTTGTCGGCAATCATCCAGTGGAGCTGTGCTGCCGGAAAATGGCTGGCAAAAACAGTTCCAACGAGATTCATCTGCACTAATTTTTCTCTGGCTTCTGAAACAGAAGCACACTGGCTTAGAATCCATGGAATAAATTCAAATTGTGCAACATTTTCCTTTGTATCAATAATATCAGCATAAGCGGCATTTCCCACAAAGTTAAGCCCTGCCATGCAGACACCTTTTTCATTGCAGGCATCATAATAAAGAGGATAGTCAACACCATTGTCCGGTGCTACATGAGCCATGCCAATCATGGCATAGTGGGAGCTTAAAGTCCCGGCATGACGGAAATGAAACGGATAGTTGCGAGGGGTGATGGTGACTTCATCACCATAAGAAAATTCATAATCAAGGGTTCTGCCCATGTAGAAGTTCTTTGTTTGATAAGTAGCTGCGGTGCACATAAAATAGCCTCCTTTTATCTTTCTTTTGTATTAGTATTCTGCTGAAAAATCAGATTTATGTAATAGGACTATTATAACGTGGATACAGGGGTAAATCAAATTAAGAAATAATGAGAAAAAATATCAATACGAAAGGTTCTATTTTCAATAGCAGGTGTTATAATACAACTGGATTAGAAAGAACTAACATAAAGTAGTAACAACTAAGAAAGGAAGCACATTATGGGAAGATATTATCGGATGTCTAAAAAAGTAACAGAGGATCAGGTAAAAGAAATTCTTCGTGAAACATTAGAATTAGAAGATGTAGAGGAAGCAGAATATGAGGCAGAGACACAGCTTCTTAAAATTGTAACCAAAGATAACCAGTTTGCAGGAGTTATGACCAGAGTGGTAAATATCTGCAGCAGAATCGGCAAAGGAGCAGAATTATCATTTGCAAAATTTGTCATTGAAGGATAGAAAGTGAAGGGATTATTTGAAAACTTGTGAATATTGCGGCGAGATAGATTATCATGAAATTATGGAATGCATTACCTGTGCACTGGATGCCAAGGACCCTTATACGGCGGGGCATTCCCAGCGTGTCAGTGATATGGCAATGAAAGTATGCCAGTTAATTGGCTTAAAAACGGAGAATATACAGCAAATCCATATTGCGGCACATCTCCATGATATTGGAAAAATCGGTGTTCCGGATGCTGTTTTAAATAAAGAAGGAAAGCTTGATGATGAGGAATGGGAGGCAATGAAGAAACATCCCTCTATTGGAGCTGAGATTTTGAGTAAATCAAGACATTTAAAAGAACTGCAATATATCGTGCTCTGCCATCATGAACGATTCGATGGAAAGGGCTATCCGCTTGGACTCAAAGGAGAAGAAATCCCGGTGGGAGCAAGAATCATTGCAATCTGCGATTCCATTGATGCCATGACTTCAAACCGGAGTTATCGCAAAGCACATGATTTTGACTACTGTTATCAGGAAATCAAAAATAATCTTGACAAGATGTATGACCCGATTATCGGACAGTATGTCTTAGACCACTGGGAAGAAATTATTTCCGTAATCAAAATTTCAAGATAAGATTCTGTTATTGATAAGAATTCTCAATAACGGAAAAAGAGTATGGACAATGGGTTTTAATGGAGGTAAGCTAAAAAACAAACAGAAATAGGAGGAATACATATGTTTGATTTTGTAAAAAAATTTAACTGGAAGAAGACCGGAATCTTTGCTGCCGGTGTATTGTTTGGAACAGCCGGAATTAAAATATTAGGTAGCAAGGATGCAAAGAAAGTCTACACAAACTGTACAGCAGCAGCATTACGTGCAAAGGAATGTGTCATGAAGACTGCTTCTAATATCCAGGAAAATGCAGAGGATATTTATGCAGAGGCACAGCAGATTAATGAAGACAGAGCTGCTAAAGCAGCAGAATATACAGATGAATCTGTAGAAGATGCAACAGAAGAAACTGTAGCAGAATAAACATTGGGCATGCGATTTTGCTCGCTGTTCACGTAAACTATGAGAATCACCTTCAGAATATGCTGTAGGTGATTCTTTATCTAAGGAAGTATGTAATATGAGATTTGTTATAAAACATGAGATAAAAGGAAGACTTCGTATTCATATCATTCAGGGCGGGATGAGTTTCCGCCAGGCAGATATGATGGAATATTACCTGAGTAACTGCAAATGTGTCACTTCAGTGAAAGTAAATGAACGTTTACAGGATGCAGTAGTCTGTTATGTGGGAAATCGTGAGGAGATGATAGAGACACTGCGTCATTTCTCTTATCAGAAAGTGGATGTGCCAGAGACTTTTTTACAGAATTCCGGCAGGGAGCTGAACCGGACTTACTGGGATAAGCTGGTAAATAAAGTGGTACTCCGTATGGGCAGTAAGATGTTCCTGCCATATCCAATCCGCGCAGGAATTACCATGGTCCGTTCCGTGAAATATTTGTGGGCTGGAGTGTCTGCATTGGCGAAGGGCAGGATAGAGGTTCCGGTGCTGGATGGAACAGCTATTGGAGTCTCTCTGCTTCGCAATGACATCAATACAGCAGGTTCCATTATGTTCTTACTGGGCATTGGAGAAATCTTAGAGGAGTGGACACACAAGAAATCCGTCGATGATCTGGCAAGAAGTATGTCCTTAAATGTCAGTAAAGTATGGCTGTGTCAGGATGGACAGGAAATACTGGTATCGGCATCTGAGATTAAAGAAGGCGATGAAGTCTGTATTCATATGGGAAATGTCATTCCGTTTGATGGCGTGGTAACGGAAGGGGATGCGATGGTAAATCAGGCATCCTTAACCGGCGAATCCCTTCCGGTGCATAAGAGTGTAGAAGGTTATGTCTATGCCGGAACCGTATTGGAAGAAGGAGAACTGACCATTCGTGTCAAAGAAGTAAATGGCTCCAGCAAATTTGAAAAAATTGTCACGATGATTGAAGAGTCAGAGAAGTTAAAATCTTCCCTGGAAAGTAAAGCCGAGCATCTGGCAGACCGCCTGGTTCCGTATACATTACTAGGAACAGGCATTACCTGGCTCTTTACCAGAAATACCACAAAAGCATTAGCAGTTCTTATGGTGGACTTTTCCTGTGCATTAAAACTTGCAATGCCGGTATCTGTATTGTCTGCAATCCGTGAAGCAAGTGTGCACAATATTACCGTAAAAGGTGGCAAATTCTTAGAGGCAATGGCAGAAGCAGATACCATCGTCTTTGACAAAACAGGTACTCTGACCAAAGCACAGCCTACCGTAGTGGATGTGGTTTCTTTTACGGATAAGCCCACGGAAGAACTTTTACGTATTGCTGCCTGCTTAGAGGAACATTTCCCTCATTCTATGGCAAAAGCAGTTGTAGATGCAGCCCAGGAAAAGAATCTTGTGCATGAAGAACTACATTCTAAGGTGGAATATATTGTAGCCCACGGAATTTCTTCCACTATAGAAGGAAAGAGTGTGGTAATCGGAAGCTATCACTTTGTATTTGAAGATGAAAAATGTGTGGTTCCGGAAGGCTATGAAGAACAGTTTAACAGCCTTCCATCAGAATATTCACACCTTTATATGGCAATTGAGAACCGCCTTGCAGCCGTTATCTGTATTGAAGATCCGCTTCGTGATGAAGCAGCAGCCGTTGTAAATTCCTTAAAGACAGCCGGAATTAAGAAAGTTGTTATGATGACAGGGGATAGTGAACGTACAGCATCCGCCATTGCAGCAAGAGTGGGCGTAGACGAGTATTACTCCGAGGTACTTCCGGAAGATAAGGCAAGTTTTGTAGAGAAAGCCAAAGCAGAAGGACACAAGGTCATTATGATTGGAGATGGTATCAACGATTCACCGGCATTATCTGCGGCAGATATTGGAATAGCCATCAGTGATGGAGCAGAGATTGCAAGAGAAATTGCAGATGTAACTATCGGTGCAGATAATCTTTATGAGATAGTAACCTTAAAGGTGCTGAGTAATGCATTGATGAAACGGATTCATAAGAATTACCGGACAATTGTTGGATTCAATACAGGACTGATTGTGCTTGGCGTGGCAGGAGTCCTGCAGCCAACCGTATCTGCATTACTTCATAATACATCTACCTTGGTAATTACCTTAAAGAGTATGCAGAATCTTCTGGATTAAAAATTTCCAGAAACAGAAATCTTACGGTTCAGGAAAAGAAAAATTTTGAAAAGAAAATTGAAAAGAAAATTTTTCGAAAAACGGTTTACTTTCACACTTTAATATGCTAACATTTTTGTATTGAAATAAGTATAATACGAAAAGGAGAGGCAGAATGAGTAAGAATGTAAGAACGGAAGCAGTGGATCATTTGTTTGATGCAATCTTAAGCCTTGAAAATAAAGAGGAATGTTATAAATTCTTTGAAGATGTCTGTACGGTAAATGAATTACTGGCATTCTCACAGAGATATGAAGTGGCAAAGATGCTGCGTGAGCAGAGAACTTATCTTGATATTGCAGAGAAAACTGGCGCATCAACAGCGACCATCAGTCGTGTGAACCGTTCCCTGAATTATGGATGCGATGGATATGATATGGTATTTGCCAGAACGAATGTGAAGCCGGTAGAAGAAAAAAAAGAGGAAAATTAAAACGAAGAGCAGAGGTAAAATTAAAGCGATATATAATTTTTACGCAAAATCGTGTAAATGATAAAGAAAAGCACCGGTTCGAAAACTGGTGCTTTTTCGATTTACAGGAAATTGCTTTTCTGTAAAGTAAAAAACGCTCTGCGAGGATGTGCCAAGGCACATTCTTTTTTCCAGGCATATGGCTTTTTATTCGTTCGACTTTTTCCCGGAAGTCTTTTTCTCAGAAGCTTTTTTCTCTTCGGAAGCTTTCTTTTCTGCAGCACGCTGCTCATCTTCGGCTTCTTTTTCCATTTCTTTCGTCTCGTCAATCAGCTTTTCAATCAACATACGCTTTACAAATACATCAAAACTTAACATACAGATAAAGGAAAAAGTATGAAGAAAATTCTGGTCTTCTTCCGGCGCATCTGCAAAGGTGGTAGAACTGGTGTTAAATTTCTTGGTAATATCTTTCATCAGATTTTTTACTTCATCCCGTTCCAGACTGAACACCTCTTCATAGACAGTTGTCAGATTGAATTCTCCTTCTGCATTGAAGAAACGTTTTGCCAGAGGATTTAAGATACTTTCGATATCATTGATACTTAATATGCTTTTGAAATAATAAATGAAAATCAGCATCAGAATATGTTCTTTGCTGTATTTCTTCTTGACCGGCGGTGGAAGCAGATTGTTTTTCGCATAATTGTTAATCATGGTTTTGGTCAGAATCTTGTCATCGGGATGACGCTTGGAAGCTGCAAGCTGGGTATCCATGAAGGTTGTAATCTGATCCATGTAAAGGTCAATATTTGGAATACTTTCCGGACGGATATAGTCAATCCGCGACAGACTGGATAAAATACTGTTTAATAAATCTTTTGCATCAATTGTCATTTGAATTCACCTCATACCTATTATATAGTATTGAAAACTAGATAACAAGAAGAAAAAAGACAGAAAGCATATACAATGACGCTGTGATGTGTAAATGACATTGCGTGATGCAACTACAATAGAATAAACATAAGGGAAAAGAACGCATGAATGCGTTCGACGGACAGTACAAAAAGAAATCTGAAAAGAAATACAGAAAATATGTTCCCATCCATTAAGGAAGTATGGTATACTGAGCGGAGTGGTATTGAGGAGAGTAAAGGAGCATTATGAGTATATACGATTCATTAAATGAAGAACAGAAAAAAGGTGTATTTACAACAGAAGGACCTGTGTTGCTGCTGGCGGGCGCAGGCAGCGGAAAGACCCGTGTGCTGACCCACCGGGCGGTATATCTGATAGAGGAACTGGGAGTCAATCCCTATCATATCCTTGCGATTACATTTACCAATAAGGCTGCAGGCGAAATGCGGGAGCGTATTGATGACATGGTGGGCTATGGCTCGGAAAATATCTGGGTATCTACCTTTCATTCTACTTGTGTGAGAATTCTGCGCCGTTTTATTGACCATATCGGATTTGGAACCAACTTTACCATATATGATACAGAAGACCAGAAGACCATTATGAAGGATATCTGCAAGCGTCTGGAAATTGATACGAAGATGTATAAGGAAAAAAGTTTGCTTGCGGCCATTTCTTCTGCAAAGGACGAGCTGATCAGTCCGGAAGCATATGCCCTACGGGCGCAGGGAGATTTCCGGAAAATGAAGGAAGCAGCCGTTTACCGGGAATATCAGCAGGTGTTACGGAAAAATAATGCACTGGATTTTGATGATTTGATTGTAAAGACCGTAGAGCTTTTCCAGTCGGATATGGAAGTGCTGGATTATTATCAGGAGAGGTTCCGTTATATTATGGTGGACGAGTATCAGGATACCAATACGGCACAGTTTCAGCTGATTAAACTGCTGGCAGGCAAATATAAGAATCTCTGCGTGGTAGGTGATGATGACCAGTCCATTTACAAATTCCGTGGAGCAAACATTTATAATATATTGAATTTTGAAAAAGAATTTCCAAATGCAGTCACCATCAAGCTGGAGCAGAATTACCGTTCCACCCAGAATATTTTAAATGCAGCCAATGGGGTCATTGCAAATAATGTGGGACGAAAGGCAAAACGTCTCTGGACTGAGAATGAGGAAGGCGAAAAAATTGCATTTCATCAGTTTGAAACCGGATTTGATGAAGCAGATTATGTAGCAAAAGATATCCGGAGCAAAGTGCGGGAAGGCTTGTATCATTACGGAGACTGTGCCGTGTTATACCGTACCAATGCCCAGTCCCGGCTTTTTGAGGAACGTTTTATCACAGCCAGCATACCATATAAGATTGTAGGTGGTGTAAACTTCTATTCCAGAAGAGAAATCAAGGATTTACTGGCTTATCTTAAGACCATTGACAATGCCATGGATGATCTGGCGGTACGCCGTATTATTAATGTGCCAAAACGTGGAATTGGAGCAACGACATTAAGCAGGGTGCAGGATTATGCCGATGAAAACGGTCTTACCTTTTATAATGCCTTAAAAATGGCAGAAGAGATTGGCACAATCGGACGGGCATCTGCAAAAATCAGACCGTTTGTAATGCTGATTCAGAGCATGCGGAGCAAGTTACCATATATCAGTGTATCAGAGCTTTTGCAGGAAATTATTGAAGAAACCGGTTATGTCCGTGAGCTGGAAGCAGAAAATACAGAGGAAGCGCAGCAGCGAATGGAAAATATCGATGAGTTGATTTCCAAAGCGGTTACTTATGAGGAAAGCGAAGAAGAGCCGACCTTAAGCGGATTCTTAGAGGAGGTTGCTCTGGTTGCAGATATTGACAGTGTGGATGAGACACAGGACTATGTCGTGCTGATGACGTTACATAGTGCAAAAGGTCTTGAATTTCCACAGGTTTATCTGGCAGGAATGGAAGACGGACTGTTTCCGGGATTCGGTGCAATCTGTGCAGAAAATCCAACAGCGGAAATCGAAGAAGAGCGCCGTCTTGCCTATGTGGGAATCACAAGAGCCAAGGAGCGGTTGTCCATATCCTGCGCAAGAATGCGTATGATACGAGGAGAAACACAGTATAATAAGGTGTCCCGTTTCGTAAAAGAGATTCCGCGGGAACTTTTGGCGGGAACCATCCAGAAGGAAAAAATGCCGGATATTCCGAAACCAAGTATGATGGCGAAGAATGCATTTTCGGCAAAGCCGATGGCACTGCGCAGAACCGGCGTACCGGAAGCAAGAAATTTTGGTAATTCTACAATGAAAAAGCCGTTGGATTATGCTGTGGGCGATACCGTTTCCCATATGAAATTCGGCACCGGAGTCGTAAAGCAGATTATTGACGGCGGCAGGGATTATGAGGTTACTGTTGATTTTTCCGGTGTAGGTGTGAAGAAGATGTTTGCATCCTTTGCCAAATTGAAAAAGTTATAAAAATTTTATGAATTTGTAATTTTTTCTAGTAGATTGGGGAAACATATGCTATAATGAATTAATAAAAAGAGTTCTAGGTGGCAGGAAAATGAAAAACTGTTGTTGGCATAAAAAGGAGTGGTCAGAAATGGAAAAAATGGAAGAATTAAAGAATTTATTAACCGCAAATGTGAACAAAGTAACAGAATTATTGCATAAAAAGGAGAAAGAGGAAATAATGGAAGAGAAGAAAAAATCAAAAGCTGGTTTAATTTTTGCAATCATTGGCATTGTTGTAGTAGTTGCTGCAGCTGCTTATGGATTATATCGTTTCTTTGCACCAGATTATCTGGAGGATTTTGAAGACGATTTCGATGATGATTTTGAAGATGATTTCTTTGACGAGGATGACGAGGAAGAGAAATAATCATTATCATTTGCATAATTTAACAGGTGAAGATGTAAAGGGCTGTGTGATATCATGCAGCCCTTTTACTGAGTGTGCTGGAAACGCTGCGGATGACATGTGTTTCTGGAAAAGAATTGTTCGTGTGAGGTAAGTATGAAAAAAGGTCAGGTATTACAGGGAACTGTTGCATATGTGGATTTCCCGAATAAGGGAGTCGTAAAAGTAGAAGAAGGAAAGCAGGTAATCGTAAAAAACGTATTACCGGGACAGGAGATTTCCTTTTCTGTAAATAAGGTAAGAAAGGGAAAAGGCGAAGGCCGCTTACTGGAAGTTTTGAAGAAAGCACCAAATGAGCTGCCGGAAGCACCATGCCCGCATTTTGGAATCTGTGGAGGCTGTACTTATCAGAATTTATCCTATGAAGATCAGCTTGTATTAAAAGGACAGCAGGTGAAGAAACTGATGGATGCGGTAGTAGACCCGGAAACCTACAGCTTTGAGGGCGTAAAAGCAAGTCCGAATGAATTCGGATTCCGTAATAAGATGGAATTTACTTTTGGGGATGAATATAAGGATGGTCCCCTTGCTCTTGGCATGCATAAGCGTGGCAGCTTTTATGATATTGTTTCGGTAACGGACTGTAAAATTGTAGATGAAGATTATCGGAAGATATTAAGCTGTGTGCAGCAGTATTTTGCAGAAAAAAAGATTTCCTATTATCATAGGATGCGGCATACCGGATATCTGCGTCATTTACTGGTGCGTAAAGCGGTAAAGACCAAAGAGATCCTGATTGACCTTGTAACGGCAGGCGCAGAGCATATTCTGGATGGCCTGACAGAAGCAGTATCTTCAGAAAAAGATTTGCTGACCGGAATGAAAGACGCGTTATGTAAACTTGATTTAGACGGCAGCATTGCAGGAATTCTTCATACGAAAAATGACAGTGTAGCAGATGTAGTAAAGGATGAAGGAACAGAGATTTTATATGGAAAAGATTATTTCTACGAAGAACTCTTAGGACTTCGTTTTAGAATCACACCATTTTCTTTCTTCCAGACCAACTCTCTTGGAGCAGAGGTGCTTTACCAGACTGCAAGGGACTATATCGGTGATACGCTGACCGAGAAGGCAGACAAGGTGGTATTCGATTTATACAGCGGAACCGGAACCATTGCACAGATGCTGGCACCAGCCGCAAAAAGGGTAGTGGGTGTGGAAATAGTAGAAGAGGCAGTGGAAGCCGCAAAGGAAAATGCGGCATTAAATGGTCTTGAAAACTGCGAATTTTTAGCCGGCGATGTCTTAAAAGTATTGGACGATATTACCGAAAAACCGGATTTTATCGTATTGGACCCTCCGCGCGATGGCATCCATCCAAAGGCATTGGAGAAGATTATCCGCTATGGCGTAGACCGCATGATTTATATTTCCTGTAAGCCAACCAGTCTTGCAAGAGACTTGGAGGTCTTAACTGCCAGAGGATATCAGGTGGAGCGGATGTGCTGCGTGGACATGTTCCCATGGTCCGGAAATATTGAGACGGTTGTTTTGCTTTCCAAGGGTGAGGTCGACTCGAAAAAGATTCGGGTTGAGTTCTCTTTAGAAGATATGGATATGTCCGAATTTCAAGATGGGGCAACCTACACGCAGATCAAGGACTATGTACTGGAACATAGCGGATTAAAGGTATCAAACCTGTATATCTCACAGATTAAGCGGAAATGTGGGATTGAGGTTGGTAAGAACTACAATCTGCCGAAGTCCGAAGATTCCAGACAGCCTCTGTGTCCACCGGAAAAAGAGAAAGCAATCCGAGAAGCATTCAAATATTTTGGGATGATATAACATCCCGTAAAATGGAGGTTTCTTATGGATAGATTGATTTCTTGTAAGTTTAACATGGATACCGCTTGTGTGGAACTGAAATTCTTTGATGGTAGTATGATTGCGATTGATACGATTGCGGTTGAGAACGAGGTTGCCGACAATATGTATCAGAGGTCGGAACTGGATTATCTGATTTACAATGACCCGATTGGATATGCTGATTTGATATTGAACGGAGATTCCAAAACCTATTTGAAAAACTGTTACAGAGTATAAATCTGTGGATACGGCGATTGGAGCGATTTGCCTGGCTCACTAAACCTCTAAGCCCATAGTTATTGGCTAAGGCAGATATTCAACTTTAATTTTAGAAGACATAAATAAAGGCTATCCAATCTTTTTGACTGGGTAGCCTTTGAAAGTTTTGCTCTTTCTACTTTTTAAGAATCAATTTATGAATGACCATGCCGATTATCAAACCAAAGGATGATACTGCCAAATACCAAAGCGAATGTATCAATGCTGTCTCGTTATAGTATATAAACACAGATGGCACAAATGTAATTGCTATGATTATTGGATACAAGTACTTTACTTTCAGATTTGAAATGCTGCCAATTAGAATTGAAAGCAATAATGTTGCTAAAATAAGCAAAACTATCATTCCCATAACGTCTGTTGGTCCTGCAAATAATGGAAATACATAAAACATAAATAATTGAATTAAGAGTATTAGTATCTCCTTCAAGTATTTCTTCATAATCAAAACACCTCCGTTCATATAAACTCTTTTTTATTTCATTTTGCAAAGATAACTTCAATTTCGAGCTTTAACCGTTCCTGCTCCGCTTCATAGTCCGCAGACATCTTTCTGTATCTGTCCTGATTGAGATTTCCAAGAACATAGTCCTCGTACAGCCGGGCGATGATGACATCCAGATCGGCAAGGCGTTTCTTTGCCTGTTCCAGCTTCTTTTTGTCATCCCGGATGCTGCGCTCCTGGTCAGTCCTGCGGCATTGCAGCCATTCCTCCTGAAAACCGTCCACATCGCTTCGGATATACTCATTGACTGCCCGGATGCGTTCCAGAACGATTTCACGAAGCACATCTTCCCGGATATAGTGGGCAGTACAAGTACCACGGTTGCTCTTGTAGTTGTTGCAGACGTAGTGATCCTGCTTGCCCTCAAAGCTTTTGCTTGTGGCAAAGTGGAGCTTGCCGCCGCAATCGGCACAAAACAGAAGCCCGGAGAACAATCCCTGCCGTTCCGCTTTTGCGGGGCGGCGTTTGTTTTTCCTCAGTTCCTGCACCCTGTCAAACTGTGCCTGAGATACAATCGCTTCCTGTGTGTCCGGCAGATAAAACATATTCTCCGGCTCATTGGGAATCCGCTTTTTCAGCTTGTAGGACTTGGAATAAGTCTTGAAGTTGCAGGTACAGCCTGTGTACTCCTGCCGTTCCAAAATCCCTGCAATGGACTGGTTGCCCCAGTGGTACGGTCTTTCCGGCATCGGCTTTTTCTTTCGCTTGGCATAGAGTGCCTTTGCGGTCATAATCTGCTTTTCTTCCAGAATCCTTGCAATCTGCTCCGGGCCTTTGCCGTCAATGCAAAGGTCGAAGATGAGCTTGACTACCGGAGCCGCTTCTTCATCCAGAATCCAGTGATCCTTGTCCTCCGGGTCACAGCGGTATCCGTAGGGCGGGTTGCCCATGTGCTTCCCACTGGTTCCTCTCTGCCGCAAACTGACACGGACTTTCTTGCTGGTATCACGGGGATACCACTCGTTGAACAGATTACGGATTGCGGCGAAGCCCTCGCTGTCTCCCCGGTTGCTGTCTACGCCATCATTTATAGCGATAAAGCGGACATCATAACTCGGAAAGATAATATCCGTATATTGTCCAACAGTCAGATAGTCACGACCAAAGCGGCTGAGGTCTTTGACCAGCCAGCAGCCCACAAGCCCCTGCTTGACAAGCTCAAAGCCTTCCTGCACACCGGGACGATTGAAGTTCGTCCCCGTATAACCGTCATCCACCAGAATTTTCAGGTTTGTATACCCGTGGTCACGGGCATATCGGGTTAAATACTCTCTCTGATTTGCGATACTGTTACTCTCGCCTTCCTGGGCATCCTCGTTGCTCAGACGGCAATAGAGAATGGTAATTTTCTGCTGATCCAACATAATATCCTCCTTCGGTGGTTGGTCAGCCGACAGTACCGTTGTGCATATTGGAATTATATCATGCTTTTGTGTCGCAGTCATTAACAAATCACCCCCTTGTCAGAAAAAATGAGCCGTTTTACCTTGTCGGTAAGTGGCTCATTTCCATCACACTCCGTTTCAATCACATACCATGTGTTTCCGATCTTGCACTCAATGGTTTTGCAGAAAGAGGACTGTGCCGCTTCCCAACGCTTGCGGCATTCTTCCAGAAAATCAATAGGCGGCTCAAAAATCGGATCGAAGCAGGAGCAAATATCAATATAGCCGATGGCATCGTTGATTTCTTCCATCGGGGCATCTTCCATAATCATCTTGTTAATTTCATCTACGGTTTTCTTCATAGGCAAATAGTTCCTTTCTTAAATTTCCATGTCCTGTCCACGATTGCGGGCAGGGTGTTTGTGTTCATACAGTTCCTTTCCCCTGGCGAGGATGGCATTGATAAAAGCCCAGACCTTTTCAGATGCAATCTCAATCGCATCCAGGAAAGGCTGGGCTTTTTGTTTCAGCTCCTCATAGTCTTTGTTCAGTTTTTCAAAACGGTCTTTCCATATCTTTGCGTTTTTATCTGCCTGCTCGAATTTCTGCTTGTATTTCAGCTTCTCAGACTTTTCCGCAAAGCTGCTGACCGCATAATCCTTTAGCGTGCGGCACTCATCCGCCGTCATGGTAACATTTCCCGTAATGGGATTTTTCTTGCCCATCGACTCAATCTCATGTGCAGTCATAGCAACAGACTTAGCAGCCTGAGTTTCCTTTTTCAGAGCTTCCAGTTTCTTTTTCTGCTTCTCCGTGGCAGCTTTGGCATCCGCTAAGCTCTGCTCGGCCTGTGCCACCTGTCCGGTCACAGCTTCCAAACGCTGCTGTTCGGCCTGTACCTTGAACTGTGTCACCGTCAGATGTTCTTCGGTGCTGCCACATTCTCCACGCTCTACATCGGTATAACCAGCGTTTCGCATGAAATTGAAAAAGTCATCCTGCAGCACACTGTAGGACGACTTCAAAATCTTTTTCCCTTTTGCGTTCAACATAGGATTTCCGTTTTCATCAAGAACGGGTTTGGATTCCCACTTCTTACTGCGGCTGACCTGTGTGATCGTTTCCTTTACCGTTCCCCGGAGGGATTCATCCTTGCATCGCTTCGACCACAGGATTTGTTTCTCCACCACCGGGATATAAACCACATGAAGGTGATAGTGGTACACATCCTCACCCAGAGCTTCCGACATTGCCCGGTTGCGCTCGTCGGCATGCATTACAGCGGAGAGGATATACTGCTCACCGCCCACGATCTCCACGGCGGCTTTATAGGCATCGGCATAAAACTGTTTTGCAAACTCATAGCCGCCGTGGTTGTAGAAATAAGCGGAGTTCACATCGAAAACCAACTCGCCATATTTGACGGCATCCGGTTTCAGCCCTCTGGTGGAGATGATCTTGTCCTGCTCCATCTGCTCAAACATTTTTACATAATCGTCAGTGGGAGACTTGAAGTGAACATTCAGCGCAGTACGTTCCGGCACGATGTCCACATTGGAATAACGGTCTTTTTCACGCTCATTGTGTTCCTGTACTTTTGTCACATCATCCGGAGTTTCCAAGTCCTGATTTCTGGCTAAGGTACGATCAATTCCATCATTTCTTGCCATAGATTTTTGTCCTTTCTTTAAGATTTGCAGACAGCGGAGGGCTGAGGAACGGCACTTTTTCAAAGTGTAATAACCCACTATTACACTTTCATCCATGCTGGCTACAAAGTGCCGTGGGCTCTCCGAGGGCTCTCCCGAGGGGGAATGCGGTCACTGCGGTGACCTCTGCTGACCAAGGCAAAATGTCTGCGCCTTTTACCTTGGTCAGCCCGTCTGCATGAAGCTGTTCTGCGGAACATTTCTTGCAGACGATGGCAGCGAAAACCGTATCTTTCACTGCCTGTCCATGGGCAGCACTGCGGTGCGCCTATGGGGACGGGAGATGCGGAGGGCTGTTGCCGGGGTATCACTTCTCCCGTCTTTTCTGCCATACGATGTCGTAACCAAGCACAGCGGCAAGCTCCAATACTTCCTTGTATCGTATACTTTCCCGCTGTAATTTTGCGGACAGGTTGGAAACGCTGTCGCTCCATCCGTACTCGTCCGAGAGCAGGTCAACAACTTCCTGCATGGTCATCCCGGCACGGATGATCTGTGCCTTTATTTCGTTGCGTATATTCATATTGATAAAATCCTCCATAATTCAGTTCATGTGTCGGTGCAACCTCTGCGCTCCAAGGTGGAGTGGATGCACCGAACAGTGAAAAATCTGCAATCTCCGAAATCCGTTCAGAATTTCGCTTGTGATGTCCTGTCCATATATGACCATATCCCACTTTGCCGTTTTGTGTGGTTTGGTCTGGAACAGTGAAAACACCCATTGTTCCGTGAACAGGGTACACGGTTCAGAGAAGCACGATTTCGTGAAATAGTTTCGTCCTGCGGTCAAAAACTTTGCTGTTTCCATTACCATTGATTTTTAATGCCCGAAAACAGGTCAGCTTTGAAAGCTGCTGTTTCCTATAACGGAAGAAAACAGGGGTAAATGCTGCGTACATACGTACAGAGCATGACTGGCAAAATCAATCCCGCCAGTCCTCCGGTACGTACGTACACGGCGAAACATCGTAAAATCCATTTATATGAGGTCTTGCCACAGCTTCCACGCCCATAAAGCCCCACACCCGCCGTCCGGCAGAGTTGGTGATGTTGTTGCAATGCTCCAGATTGAATCTCCCGGCATTGGCAATCATGGCATCGCTGAAGCTACGGGCTTTCAGCGGTGCAAGGGAGTTTTCCTCACACCACATCCGGTAGATTTCATAGAAATCCTTAGAGCTGATGGAAGCATCCGCTTTCAATCGGATGTATCCCTCCGACTCCATGAAATCAAAGATATTGTTGTTGTCACGCTTGACCGCTTCCCGGTTTTTCCGGATACGGTCACTCTCCGTAAACTTAAAGTTGTTGGCAACAAGCCGCTGTAAGCCTTCAAATGCCCACAGGAAGATACCCTCGGCTTCAGCTTTCATCTTCTCTGCAAGGTCAGGATCATCGGCTCTGTCCATGGGCTTTTCTTTGGTGGTCAGCACAAGCTGTCTGCGGTAAAAACCATCGCTGCGATCATATAGGGCTTGCAGATCACCATTGCTGAATGCCAGCAACCGGGCAAACATCCAGCCCTGATAACTCTGCTTGCCCTTGCGTTCCAAGTCCATTTTGCCCTGTGCAGTCACGATGGATTTTACATAGTTGGTCTGACGCAGAGCTTCCATCCGCATATCATCATCCACGCACAGCAGGATGTGTTCCAGATCGGCACGGGCAAAACGGTTTTCAGAAATCTTCCCGATGCTGCCGTCTTTCATATTCGTGCCGAAGATGGTGGACAGCACCGCACCGATTTGAGATTTACCCTCGCCACCGTTGCCTTTAATCACCATCATGCGCTGCCCCTTGTTGGAGGGAATCAGGCAATAGCCGATAAACTCCTGCAAAGTTGGAATGTCCTCGGCGTAAAGCAACCCATCCAGAAAGTTCAGCCAGATTACCGGTGCAGGAGCATCGGGATTATAGCCGACAGGCAGACGGCTTCGCACGATAGCCGGTCTGCCTTCGGTGAAAGTGCCGTTCAAGAGCAGCGTACCGTTGGCAACATGGATGCGATCCTGCTCCGGAGGGAAGTCAGACACCTGCGCTTCCAGTTTCAGCACTTCCAGAATGTTGGTGATCTTCCGTGGGATGTTGTTCACGGCACAAAATTTCAGCTTGTCGTAAATCTCCCCACGCAGAGGAAGGTCATCCGTCACTCGACCATCGGGCGTGAAAAAAGCTCCGTTTGCGAAGATGATTCTGCGCTCATGCAGAAATTCTTCACAAAACAGAGCTTCGTTGATGTTCTGCCCGTCAAACCAGACAGGAAAATTCATATTAGGCGTTTTCCGGTTCTTCGCCACGGTGCGCCACCTCCTTTTTCTTTCGTGCGGTATACTCTTGCAGAAAAGCAATTTTGTCGTCCTGCATCAGCTTGTCCACCAATGCCACCCGTTCTTCCAGATCACCCACCGTCAGCACATCTGCCATATATTCGTTATAGCAGTGCATCTGGCAGGCTTCCACAAAACGGTCATCCAGAGCATCTTCCGGTGTCTTGGGTGCGTATCGTATTTTCCAATCTTCCAGCAGATGCAGATAATCCGTCAGCACCCGGAAACACAGCATTTCATTCTCCCGGAACTGACGGATATAGGGACGCTTTGGCTTGACCATAGCTGCGGCAGTGGGCGGTTTCGGGTCAAGCCCGAAGTCCGCAGCCAGCTTTTGCGCTGCTTCATAACTGCTCAGATCGAACAGTCTTGCCACAAGGTCGATTACATCCCCCTTGGCTCCGCAGCCGAAGCAGAAGAAATAATCCTCGTTCAGCTTCAAGCTCGGATGCCTGTCGTTGTGGAACGGGCAGCAAGCCATACCATTGCGGTTGACATTCAGCCCGTAGTGTTTTGCGGCTTGCTTTACGCTGATTGCCGCCTTGATGATTTCATAGATTGTCATAGAAAAACCTCCGTTCATAGTATTTAGAAAGCACGAAACACCCGCCGTGATTGGCAGGGGTTTGGCTCCTTCTACTATGGTTATGCCGGATTTTTCAAAAAACAGGCTAATCGGAGGACAACCCCGTTTCAAAAAACAGGACAACTTATGGATAGATGTAGATTTCTTTACATTAGCATGATAGAATTAAGAAAATGAAAAAACAGGACAGGAGGGGCAAGCATGAACCAAGAACTGATGACATTGGATTTTTGGCAGGATACGGTCATATATGAGGGAAAAACACTTCCTGTCGGCGCTCTTGCCTGTGATGCGCTGAATGTCCCTGCGGATACCATCGCAAAGATGAACGAGCAATGCGAGAAAATCAATCTGCTGCTTGGAATATTAAACGCCGGACAGGATGCTTCTGCACTCTGTCCTATTGCAACGGAAGCTGCTCTGACGATGCTTGATATTCTCAGTCAAACACCGCCGTTCTCCTATATGAATATCTCAAAGCACAGAGAACGGATTGAAAAAGTCTTTACTGTGGACAATGCGCTGAAATATGTGGAGTTTGCCATAAAAGCCGCAACCAATTCTTTGCAATTTGAAGAAATCCAGAACTTTGCCGATGCGATGATGCTCCAACGCTATACCGCAGTTTTCGGGCATCTGGCATACTCCCTTGGGGAATACCAAACGGCCATGCTTGATTTTGCAGAAAAATCAGACGGCAATGAAGCAGAACGCACCGCAGAGGGTTTTGCAAAAATGTTCGGCGACTATTTTCCGCCGGAGTTCTCTATCACGGAGGGCAATGCCTGGATGTCTACTTTGAATAATTCCGTTCAGTATGTATCGGTCATCCGTCCCGGCGAAAAAGTTGCGAAGCTGGTCAAGCGGATGCACTATGTATCCTTTGTAGGGATGTTCCGGTCTGATCTTTTTGAGGGCTTATGTGTTGGTCATGCCCCGAAAAAATGCAAAATCTGCGGCAAGTGGTTCCTCACCACCAACGCAAGGCACACCAAATACTGCGGCGGCTATGCACCGGGGGACAAGCTGCACCGCACTTGCCGACAGATCGGCAACCTGAAAGGCAGAGAACAACGGGAGCTTGCGGACGATCATCCGGTGAAACAGATTTATGAGAAACGGCTGAACACCATAAACCGCTATGTGAAGCGTGGTACTCTGGACGCTGATCTTGCAGAGGTTATGAAAAAGCTGGCAAAGGATAAAATGCTTCGGGCGCTGGGCAATGTCGCCTATGCCAAAGGTGATTACGAAAAAGAGATGGGACAGGCTGCTTTGAAGAAAGAAGCAAAATTACGGACGAAATGAGGAATATGTAATGGCACAGAAATATGATTTAACTGATATTGGGAATGCGCTTAGCCGGGTTATGGACAATCCTATGACCAAAATAATCCGTTCTGGCTCTATTGGTGTGTTGGGCGTAGTAAACCCAGTTGCGGGAATTGTAGGCGGAATAGGAAATGATCTTCTATCTGAATACAATACCTTCAAACTCGGCCATCTACTGAACGGTCTTGCATCTGGCTTTAATCTCGAAAGAAGATTGAACGAGCTTTACAACTATGTAAACTCCAGCCCGGAAAAGGCTATTATCGTAGCCAATCTGTTCAAACAAACCGTAAATGCAGAATGCCCAAAGGTTTGCGTTATTTATGGTCTAATTCTTGCAAACCATTTAGAAACACTTACAGAATTCACGCACGAAGAATTGATTGTCTGTAAAGCTTTGGAAAACGCTACGGATTATGATCTGAAGAATTTCAAAGAAATAATGGAGAACTATCTTAAGCCAACATCAAATGGAAGAAGAATTGTATTTCCAAAAGACTTTGCAGATATTGCTGCTTTCACCACCACATGCGATTGGTGTGTATATAATAGAATCTTTGTTTCTCGCACAGCAGAGTGGGGTGAAATGGAAGAAGGCATTTTGGATATGAGCACGTACTATTACGAGGCAAATCCTGCATCTGTTCTTCTGGATAATATAAATGCTGCAAGACAAACTTGGAATTATGGTTAATTATTCCCGCTGATTACTTAGAAGGGAGGTGCGCTATGCTAAATGATTTTTCGTGGAACATGACCGGATACATACCGAAGCACCAAGTTAATCCACACGGTGACGGCATCATCCCCTATGTGGCAGAGCGCATCTTCCAACTGGAACCGGAACCGCCAGCGGTGGACAGTCTGAATGAATATATCCTGTCTGCTTTGCGGGAAAAGAATTTGCTATATTTTTCGTTCTTTCTGCACCACTACGAAACGCAGCTCAACAAGCGCATCAAAGGCTTTCTCAGTGTGGACGGCGGCAATCTGTACGACACAGACCGATTTATCGATATAAAGATCTCCTGCCGGGAGCAAATGCTCCAAAAGCTGATGGACTATGATCCTGCCAAGGGTGCGGAGTATGCTACATACATCTATCCGTTCATCTGGGATTCTATGCTCCGTTTCCGCATGGGCGAAGAAAAATGGTCGGTATCCTCTCTGACCAATTACAAAATGGTGCGATCAATGGCGTGGCTGTACCATAACACCAAAGATGCGGTCAACCAGTTTTCCAAGAAGTATAACTGCGACCTTGCTCTTGCGGAAGAATATCTGAAAGTTGTCCGTGGAATCCGCAACCAGCAGCCGTTCTATATAACGGACGAGGACGGCGAGGAAACAGGCGAGGATATAGCCCTTGACGATAGCTGGAACTATACCGACATCCTCTGGAACGGCATACAAGCAGAAAAGGTACAGCGGGCATTTGAGAAGCTGAATTACCGGGAACAGACCTTGCTCGAAAAACGGTTAGCAATCTGTATGACCTGCGGGCGAGTTGGCTCATGGAAGAACCGCCCCACTTTTGAAGAATTGGCGATTATGTTTGAGGGCAGCACAGCCAGCGGTGCAGAGCGAGCCTACCGGAAAGCGGTGGACAAACTGACAGAACTGCTGGTTGCCGAAGGTGCGCTCCATGCTGTCCGGCTGAAACAGAAAACCAAAACCAAGCGCAAAAAGAAAATCGCCGCCGCAATCTACGAATATCAAGCAGACTGCGACGGCGAATGGGGCGAAATTTCAGTTGATTTTGAGAACGGCACAGCAGAGATTATCCGACTTGCTGATTGGGATACAATTAAAACGAACTGGTTTGCCAAGGAGGCGATCCGGTATATTTTATCATTGTCGCCTGATGCTCTTACAAAATATATGCTCGTCCCCCTTGAGCCGCCACTTATATCTTGAATCCTTACAACCACTGTAAGTGGTATTTGCTGTGTTCCCATGCTATCATTTTATTACAAATGATAGGAGGTATTCACATGAAACCCATTTTGAATATTGAAAATTTAACAAAAATCTATGGCAATGTGCCAAGTCAAACAAAGGCACTGAATGGGATCACCTTCCAGGTGATGCCGGGAGAGTTTCTCGGCATTATGGGAAGCAGCGGTTCCGGTAAATCCACACTGCTCAATTGTATTGCGACTGTGATTCAACCCACAGGTGGAAGCATTCAGGTGGAAGGCGATACTCTGCAATCCCTCAAGGGAAAGGCTCTTGCAGAGTACCGTGGCAAAAAAGTTGGTTATCTATTCCAGAACTTTGAATTGCTGGACAACCTGACTGGCAGGGAAAACATCCTGCTCCCGACTTCCTTGCATGGGGTATCCGAAGCAGAAAGCAGCCAGCGGCTGAAGCAGTTGGCTGACTATCTGGAAATCACTGATGTTCTGGATAAGTTTCCGTCCAAGATGTCCGGCGGCCAGCGTCAGCGTGTTGCGGCAGCAAGGGCTCTGATCTTACATCCCCAAAT
>NZ_QTWM01000011.1:0-233 GCF_003461125.1 Roseburia sp. AF22-2LB | reverse complement strand
ATCTTACATCCCCAAATGATCCTTGCCGATGAACCGACGGGTGCGCTGGATTCTAAGAACGCAAGAAGTCTTATGGAGAAGCTGTCCGGCCTGAATCGTGACGAACAAGCTACGATCCTGATGGTAACCCATGATTCCAATGCCGCCAGCTTTTGCAAGCGCATTCTGTTCATCCAGGACGGCGTGATCTTTCATGAGCTTCGGCGTGGAGACGAAAGCCAGCAGGAGTTCTA
>NZ_QTWM01000010.1:1648-69707 GCF_003461125.1 Roseburia sp. AF22-2LB | reverse complement strand
GCACGGTAACGTGTGGAGCTGACTGTTACTAATCGGTCGAGGGCTTGACCAAAAAGCAGTAAGATGGTAGGACGGATGAAGAGATGTGGAGCAGATTTATCTGCGGAAACAGCTCTTAAGCCGGACGAACATTTGCCTGCAAATGACATCGAAAATGCGAAGCATTTGAGATGACCATCTTAGAAATAAAGTTTTCGGATTCCTGTATGAAGTTTTGAAGGTATGTTACAAAACAAACCTATTGTGACGTACTTGTACGTCATTTTAGCATATAGGGGTGTAGTTCATCGGTAGAATAAGAGTCTCCAAAACTCCAGAGGAGGGTTCGATTCCTTCCACCCCTGTTCTTTAAAAGAAAGTATATTCTATACTTTCTTTTTTTACTTTACAGGAAATTGCTTTCCTGTAAAGTAAAAAACGCTCTGCGAGGATGCACACTGCGGCGTATAAGGTAGATGTCGCAAGCGACCGCCGCAGGCGCGAGAATGTGCCAAGGCACATTCTTTGTTATGCGAGTAGCGAGAAACTCGCAAAGCGTGTTTCTCGTTTGTGTCAAGTATTCGTAAGAAGCTATCGGCAGACTTAGCATGAATTCACAAACAGCTATTAGCAGTAAATTTTGTATAAAAAAGAAAAGTGGTATAAAATAGACAAAGAGTGTTAAAATCTAAGAGATAGTAATGAAAGAGAAGTTTTATAAAGGGCAGTCTACTGACATAGAAGAAAATATGTGATGAATGAAAACAGGATTGTGAGGAAGGGAGCTGTAAGAGAAATGAACAGGTATTGGTTGCATGCGGCATCAGGAGAACTTTCTTTAGCAAGGGATAATGGGAAAAATATAGAAAAGGAATCAGAACCGCAGATAATACTATTAAATATGGAAGAATTTCAGCAATTAGAAGGAAATTATCCGCATCGAAAGAATCTGATTAGCAGCATGCGTTTTATCCGCTATAGCAAAGTAGAGGCATTTCATGAATGTGTACAGGGGATTATACATGTACCAAAACAGGGAAGTAAAAAGGAAAAAGAGTTTTCCTTTGGCTTTTATCTCTTTGAAAATAAACTATTTTTAATAGAAGAAGATGAGGAATTACAGGAAATATTGGCAAAGGTCAAAAATGATATGTTTGATGGCTGCACACTTCATATGGTGTTGCTCTTTATTTGTAATGCATTAATTGACAATGATATTCTTTATCTGCAAAAGATAGAGGAAAATTTGGAGAAGGTAGAGGATGTTGTAATTAAGAGGATACCGGAGCATTTTAATGAAGTAATAATGCGTTACCGGAAGCAGCTTTCAGAGAGCCGGGCATATTATGAACAGTTAATGAATATGGGAGATTTCATGCAGATGTATATGAACCGGGAGTCTTTAGTAGAAGAGGAACAGGGCTGGGAACGCTATATGAATCGTGTGGAGCGGCTGCATAATTACGTAGAGACAATCCGCGAGTATTTACAGCAAATCCGTGAAATGTATCAGACGCAGATTGATATTCACCAGAACCGGATTATGAGTATTCTGACCATTGTAACAACGCTCTTTTTGCCATTGACACTAATTACAGGCTGGTATGGAATGAATTTTCCGGGAATGCCGGAATTTCAATGGAAATATGGTTATCTGGCAGTAATCGGAGTGTCCGTTCTTCTTATTATTATAGAGATAGTATATTTCAAGAAAAAGCGGATCTGGATATCTTCGAAAGACGTAATATAATGAGTGCAAGAGAGTCAAGATACTTGCATGATTGACAATCGGCGAAATTAATGAGTGATACAATCACGTTATAATACACGAAATGTCCACTTATATGGAAAAACGCTGAATGTACGGAAAAAAGTGCAATAGTAAGTATTATGTAAATGTTATGTGTAGAAAGAAGTTTAGGAATAATGATGGAATTTGGAGCTTTTTTGAAGACTTTTGAAGGAATGCGAGGCTTATTCCCTTATTTTTTGACACAAAAATTTGTGAAAAACGATAAAAAATATTGACTGAGTAAAAAAAAACTTGTAAATGTGACTAAAGTACCATAAAAAACGACAAAATGTGACAGGCAAACTAATTTTGGTAAGACCAAAATGGAGAAAAACAGAAAAATTTATTGTGTAAAATGCTCATAAAATTCATATACTAAGATGGTAAGCGAAAATTGACAAAAAAAAGAAATGGTGTCATAATGCTCAAGAATCAAAAGTAAATCAGTTATTTTTTTGAGGATGGTGAAAAAAATGAATGAAAAGAAAATCAAATTAACTGGCACAGAAGAGGTTAGAGACTTTGTACGTGAGGCAGGAAAATGTGATTTTGACATTGATATTTCATACAATAGAGTAATAATTGACGCAAAGTCTTTTCTTGGAGTATTAAGTCTTGATCTGAATCGAGAGCTTACTGTTAAGTATGGCGGACATGATATGAACTTTGAGAATGTATTAAGCAAGTATGCAACTGCTTAAATGATGACACAGGTTTTCTGGCAGCCAGAAAATACAGGTTCATAAGGTAAGAAGAAATACCGGGTAGCGGACAATTTGGATATTGTCTTTTCTATCTGGTATTTTTTTGTTATTATGAAATGAGAATACGTTTTAATTCCTTTAAAGTCTGCTAGAAAAATGAGATTTTTCAAAAATTGATAAATAGAAAAAATAGTGAATAGCATAAATAGAAATAAGTATAAGATGGGATGAAATGGGGTGACAGCGGAATGGAACGTGAGCAGATAAGAATATCGGTACGAAATCTGGTGGAGTTTATCTTGCGTTCCGGAGACATTGATAACCGCAGAGCCAGTCTTGATACGATGGAAGCCATGCAGGCGGGCAGTAGACTCCATCGGAAGATTCAAAAGAAGATGGGAAGCACCTACCATGCCGAGGTTCCTTTGAATATTATCATTGAGGAAGAAAATTATGAGCTTGGAATCTGGGGACGGGCAGATGGCATTATAATAGAAGAAACAGTTACCATTGATGAGATAAAAGGCGTATATTTAAGCCTTGACTTATTGGAAGAACCCATAAAGGTACATCTGGCACAGGCAAAGTGCTATGCGTACATATATGGAATCCAGAATGATTTACAGAAAATCAATGTTCAGATGACATATGGAAATCTCGATACCGGAGATTTGAAATATTTTTCTTATGAATATACCATGCAGCAGCTGCAGGAATGGTTTTCGGATTTGATTTTAAAATATAAGAAATGGGCGGATTTTCAGTATGAGTGGCGGAAAAAACGGCAGGCATCCATTAAAGAACTGGCATTTCCGTTCCCATACCGGGAAGGACAGAAAGAGTTGGCTGCCGGAGTTTACCGTACGATAGCCAGAAAAAAGAATCTGTTTATTCAGGCACCCACCGGAGTAGGCAAGACCATTTCTACATTATATCCGGCAATCAAAGCAGTGGGAGAAGGATTAGGTGATAAGATTTTTTACTTAACTGCCAAGACTGTTACCGCAAATGTGGCAAAAGAGACCCTTGGCATTTTATGTGAAAAGGGTTATCAGGCAAAGAGTGTGCAGATTACGGCGAAAGAGAAACTGTGTCCTTGGGAAGAAGTGGAGTGCAATCCGGTAAGCTGTCCTTATGCAAAGGGACATTTTGACCGGGTAAATGATGCGGTTTATGATTTATTGCAGAAGGAGAATAATCTGACAAGAGAAGTTTTGCTGGCACATGCAAAAGAATATCAGGTCTGTCCTTTTGAAATGTGTCTGGACACGGCAACCTGGGCGGATAATATTATCTGCGATTATAATTATGTCTTTGACCCGAATGTGTATCTAAAGCGTTTTTTCGCAGATGGCATCAAGGGTGATTACATCTTTCTGGTGGATGAGGCACACAATCTTGTGGAGCGTGGGCGGGAGATGTATAGTGCCGTCCTTGTCAAAGAAGATATTCTTGCAGTGCGGAAAATTATGAAGCCAAGAAGCTCTGCCATTGAGAAAGAACTGGGTAAATGCAATAAGCTGATGTTGGAATATAAGAGAGAATGCGAAAATTATCAGATTTACGAAAGCATTCCGAATCTTATTTTCTCCTGTATGCGTCTTGCAGCAAAAATCGAAGAATATATGCAGAAGAATCCGGAGTTCCCGGGGCGGGATGTGGTTCTTGATTTTTATTTTGAATTGAGAAATTTCTTGAATATCTATGAGCGTGTGGATGAGCATTATGTGATTTACGGACAGCATGATGAAGAGGGCAGATTTGTCATAAAGCTTTTTTGCGTGGATCCGTCCTTTAATCTGCAGGAGTGTCTGGATAAGGGAAATGCTACGATTTTTTTCTCGGCAACGCTGCTGCCGGTTCAGTATTATAAGGAGCTTTTGACGAATAAAACGGATAATTATGCGGTTTATGCAAAGACAACATTTTCCCGGGATAAGAGACTTTTGTTAATCGGAAATGATGTCAGCAGTAAATATACCAGAAGAACACCGGAAGAATACGGAAGGATTGCAGATTATATTTATCGTACAATAAAGAAGAAAAAGGGCAATTATATGGTGTTTTTCCCATCCTATCTTTTCCTGAAAAAAGTGCATGAGGCATTTGAGTTACGGACGGATGAAACAATTACCTGCATCTGTCAGGAATCCGGCATGCGGGAAGAAGAAAGAGAAGCTTTTTTAGAAGCATTTCAGGGAGAAAAAGAGGAGTCACTGGTGGCATTTTGTGTCATGGGCGGAATCTTTGGAGAAGGAATTGACTTAAAGAGGGAGCAGTTGATTGGCGCAATTATCGTAGGAACCGGTCTGCCGCAGATTAGCAATGAGCGGGAAATTTTAAAAGAGTATTATGATAAGAAAGAGGGTATGGGATTCGACTATGCCTATCGGTATCCGGGGATGAATAAGGTACTTCAGGCAGCGGGACGCGTTATCCGGACTGCAGAAGATGTGGGAATTATCGAGCTTTTGGATGAACGCTTTCTGCAGAATGATTATCAGCGGCTGTTCCCAAGAGAGTGGGAACAGCGGAGTGTGTGCCAACTTTCCAATCTGGAAGAAAAGCTGACAGCCTTCTGGGAGGAAATGCATTTATAATGTCGGCAGCAGGTTTAAGAATTCTTCCGTAGAAGTAAGAATCGGAAGATTCGGATTTACGGAGACAGCAAGCTGTCTTCGTGGAAGAGGTTCTAAAGTTTTTAAGATAAACAAATCCTTAGATTCATGTTTCAAGCAATAGTCCGGAATGCAGGCGATACCAAGACCGATACGGGCAAGGTCAATCAGAAGGTCATTACTGCTCAGTTCAATTTCCGGAATCAGCTCCAACTGATGGGAGAGGAAGAGATTGTGCATGAATTCGCTGGTGGTACTCTTGTTATCGAGCATCAGCAGAGGATATTTTGTTAAATCCCGGAAACTTAATTCCTGTTGTTTTAAATTAAAGTAGGATGGATTCGCAATAAATACATCCGTAAAATCCAGTACCATTTTGCGGATGTAGGATTGATTTAATCGTACATTCGGGCAGTTGGTAACGGCAATATCGACTTTTCCCTGCTCTAAGAGGTCAACGCAGCCAAGAGAGGTTGCATTGGTAACCTTGATGGGAACGCTGGGAAATTTTTTATGAAATTCTTTTAAATAAGGTACTAAAAAATAGCGGCAGATAGTATCGCTGGCAGCAATATGAAGCTGCCCCAACCCAAGAGTATTGGATTCTAAGAGCTGGTTTTCCCCGCGGGCGATGAGATTCATGGCAGGCTCAATGTGTTTTAACAGAACCTGTCCTGCCGGAGTAAGCTGGACTTTCTTGGTGCTCCGGATAAAAAGCGGCTGCTCTAATTTCTTTTCTAAGGTCTTGATGGACTGGCTTACTGCAGACTGGGAAATGTAAAGTTGCTTGCTGGCTTCCGAGAAGCTTAAGGAAGTAGCAACGTGATAGAATACTTTATATAATTCGTAATTAATATCCATAATGGCTCCTTTATCATATCAGAATGCATATCTTGCATATTTTCCTTTATTATAAGTGACACTTATAACTGTGTCAACATTAGTAACTCTTATAAATAAAATTAAATATATTAATTGTTCTTATTCATAATGCCGTGCTATAATGAGCATAAGAAAGTAAACATTCAGGAGGTAGAAGATGAGTAAGGTAAGAAGAGTGTATGTAGAGAAAAAAGACGCTTACGCAGTACGCGCCAAAGAGTTACATGCAGAGATTAAGAGTTATCTTGGAATCAGCGCAGTAGATAAGGTACGTGTCCTGATTCGTTATGATATTGAAAACATTTCCGATGATGTATATAAAAGAGCAGTTCAGACTGTATTTTCAGAGCCGCCGGTAGATGATGTCTATGAAGAGAATTTTGAAATGGGGGATGGAAAAGTATTTTCCGTTGAATTCCTTCCGGGACAGTTCGACCAGAGAGCAGATTCTGCAGAGCAGTGTGTGAAGCTTTTAAAAGAGGATGAAGAGCCGGTTATCCGTACCGCAACAACGTATGTTATTTACGGAGATATCAACGCTGAGCAGTTAGAGGCAATCAAGCATCACTGCATCAACCCGGTAGATTCCAGAGAGACCGGCATGGAGAAGCCTGAGACTTTGGTAACAGAGTTCCCGGAGCCTGCAGATGTTAAGATTATGACCGGATTTAAGGATATGCCGGAGCAGGAATTAAAAGCACTCTATGATTCCCTTGGACTGGCTATGACATTCAAGGATTTCTTACATATTCAGAACTATTTCCATGGAGAAGAAGATAGAGACCCATCCATGACCGAGATTCGTGTGCTGGATACCTACTGGTCAGACCATTGCCGTCATACCACATTTTCTACCGAACTGAAAAATGTTGCATTTGAAGATGGTTTTTACAAAGAGCCAATGGAAAAGACATATGAGGATTATCTTGATACACATAAGAAAATGTATGAGGGTAGAGATGACAAATTTGTCTGCTTAATGGACATTGCATTAATGGCAATGAAGCGTCTGAAAAAAGAAGGAAAATTACAGGATCAGGAAGAGTCCGATGAGATTAATGCCTGCTCTATCGTAGTGCCTGTTGAAGTAGATGGCAAGACAGAAGAATGGCTTGTAAACTTTAAAAATGAGACCCACAACCACCCAACCGAAATCGAGCCGTTTGGTGGAGCTGCAACCTGTCTTGGTGGAGCAATCCGTGACCCGTTGTCAGGACGTACCTATGTATATCAGGCAATGCGTGTAACCGGAGCTGCTGACCCTACCGTATCTGTAAAAGATACCATGGAAGGAAAGCTTCCTCAGAAGAAACTGGTTCGCGGCGCAGCACAGGGATACAGTTCCTATGGTAACCAGATTGGACTTGCTACCGGATATGTCAAAGAAGTATATCATCCGGATTATGTTGCTAAGAGAATGGAAATCGGAGCCGTTATGGGAGCAGCACCTCGTCGTGCCGTTCAGAGACTGACTTCTGATCCGGGAGATATTATTATCCTCTTAGGCGGACGTACCGGACGTGATGGCTGCGGTGGAGCAACCGGTTCCTCTAAAGCACACAATACAGAATCCATTGATACCTGTGGAGCAGAGGTCCAGAAAGGTAACCCACCTACCGAGCGTAAGATTCAGAGACTTTTCCGCAGAGAAGAAGTTGCCCACATTATTAAGAAATGTAATGACTTTGGTGCCGGTGGAGTGTCCGTAGCAATCGGAGAGCTTGCAGACGGATTACAAGTTGATTTGGATAAAGTACCAAAGAAATATGCCGGACTGGACGGAACAGAACTTGCTATTTCCGAGTCTCAGGAGCGTATGGCAGTTGTTGTTGCACCGGAAGATGCACAGCAGTTCTTAGATTATGCAAAAGAAGAAAACTTAGAGGCTGTGAAAGTTGCTGTTGTAACCGAAGAGCCAAGATTAGTATTATCCTGGAGAGGAAAAGAAATTGTAAATCTTTCCAGAGCATTCTTAGATACCAACGGAGCACATCAGGAGACTGATGTAAAGGTAGAGCTTCCGGTAAAAGAAGAGAATTATTTAAATAAAATCAGCACAAAGGCTGTAGAAGAAGCAGTTGCAGCAGGCGATATGAAAGCAGCATGGTTAAATGAATTAAAAGACCTTAACGTATGTTCCCAGAAGGGTCTCGTAGAAATGTTTGACGGTTCCATCGGAGCAGGCAGTGTATACATGCCATATGGTGGAAAATATCAGTTGACCGAGACACAGAGTATGGTTGCAAAACTTCCGGTTATGAATGGAAAGTGCGATACAGTAACCATGATGAGTTACGGATTTGATCCATATTTATCTTCATGGAGCCCATACCATGGAGCAGCTTATGCAGTATTAGAGTCTGTTTCCCGTATCGTAACAGCCGGTGGTGATTTCCACAAGATTCGTTTCACATTCCAGGAATACTTCCGCAGAATGTCGGAGGAGCCAAGTCGTTGGAGCCAGCCATTTGCAGCACTGCTTGGTGCTTATAATGCGCAGATTGGTTTCGGACTTCCATCCATCGGTGGAAAGGACTCCATGTCCGGTTCCTTCAATGAAATTGATGTACCGCCAACACTGGTATCCTTTGCAGTTGATGTAGCAAAAGAAAAAGATGTTATCACACCGGAGCTTAAGAAAGAAAATGATAAGCTGATGTTATTTACCATCGAAAAAGATGCTTATGATATGCCGGATTACGCACAGGTTATGAAGCTTTATGATGCAATTCATGAAATGACTGAGACAGGCGTTATCGTAGCAGCTTATGCATTAGACGGAAAAGGTCTTGCAGCAGCAGTCAGCAAGATGTCATTTGGTAATAAACTTGGCGTTACTGTAAATGCAGATGTAACAAAAGAAACATTATTTGCACCGGGCTTTGGAAATATCGTAGCAGAAGTTCCGGAAAATAAAGTTGCAAAAGCACAGGAAATCCTTGCAGCAGCAGGTCTTGCAGCAAACGGAGCTGTTGTGGGTGCAGTAAATGACAGCAAGAACTTTATCTATGGTGATATGAGCATTTCCATGGATGAAGCAATCAAAGCATGGGGACAGACTTTAGAGAAAGTATTCCCAACCAGAGCAACCACCGGAACAGAAGAAGTGAAGAGCGGACTTTACGATACAAAAGACATTTATGTCTGCAAGCACAAAGTTGCCCGCCCACATGTATTTATTCCGGTATTCCCGGGAACCAACTGCGAGTACGACAGTGCGAAAGCATTTGAAAATGCAGGTGCAGATGTAACCGTAAAGGTATTTAAGAACTTAAATGCAGAAGACATCCGTGATTCTGTTGATGTATTTGTAAAGGCAATTGATGAAGCACAGATTATCATGTTCCCTGGTGGATTCTCTGCAGGAGATGAACCGGAAGGCTCAGCAAAATTCTTTGCAACAGCATTCCGTAATGAGAAGATGAAAGAAGCTGTAAACAAGCTTTTAAATGAGCGTGACGGTCTTGCACTTGGTATCTGTAACGGATTCCAGGCACTGATTAAATTAGGTCTGGTTCCTTACGGCAAGATTACACACCAGAGACCGGATTCACCGACTCTGACCTACAATACCATCGGACGTCATATTTCCAAGATGGTATATACCAAGGTAGTGACCAACAAGTCCCCATGGTTAGCACAGGCTGAGCTTGGCGGCGTATACTGTAACCCGGCATCTCATGGAGAAGGTCGTTTCGTTGCTCCGAAGGAGTGGTTAGACAAGCTCTTTGAGAATGGTCAGGTGGCAACCCAGTATGTAAACGAAGCCGGTGTTCCAACCATGGATGAAGAGTGGAATGTAAATGGTTCCTACATGGCAATCGAAGGAATTACCAGTCCGGATGGACGTGTCCTTGGTAAGATGGCTCATGCAGAGCGTCGTGGAGAATCTGTTGCAGTCAACATTTATGGCGAGCAGGATATGAAGCTGTTCGAAAGTGGAGTAGCATACTTCAAATAAAAAATAGGAATAAAGAAGAGCAAGACCTTGTAGATAGGAGAAATCCTTTCTGCAAGGTCTTTTTTTAGTAGAAGATGGTAAGTACATGAAACATTAAAAATTGTGGTGAGCAGGAGGAAGCGGCGAATCGTTTCGCAGAAGATAGTCTGATTCCGAAAGGGTATTATCAGGAATTTATAAGACAGGGTGAATTTGATTTACAGGCTATTAAGAAATTTGCAAATAAAATAAATCGTGATCCAGGTATTGTATTAGGAAGACTTCAGAAGGATAAGAAAATAGATTATAACGACTATACGATGAATACTTTACGACATAAATATAAAGTATGTACAAAGTTCTAGCGTATACAACGAGCGGTTCTGTTAAAAGCAGAACCGCTCGATTGCGTATGCAACACCATCTTCTTCATTAGAAAGGGAAATGAAATCAGCCGAATCTTTTAAGAGCTGTTGCGCATTTCCCATGGCAACGCCAATGCCGGCAGCTTTGACGATATCGAGATCATTTTCGCTGTCACCTACCGCCATGGTATCTTCCATGGAAATGTGGAGGTAATCACAGAGGAATTTAAGTCCTTTGGATTTGGCAATGCCGCATCTGGTAACTTCTAAGTTATGAAAACCGCCGGACACATAAGTGACTTCCGGGAAGGTGTCTAAGATTTCTTTTGTTTTTTCTCTTGTGGTATAGCTTCCATCTGCATCCGGTGCAAAGTTTAAAGTCAGTTTTGAAACACAAAGTTTATGTTCTTCGATATAAGCAGCTAAGTCAGTAATCGTCTTCCGGGTGGTCTGGATATATTTTTTTAAGGAATCCGGAATATCTAATAGGTTGGTAAGCTCGCTGGTGGAAAACTGGGTATAGCCGTCACCATTGATAAAGGCATCGATATGAAGAGACTGCGTATAGAGCTTGCGTAACAGCCGGACACTTAAATCGGTATCCATGCTTTCATCTAAGAGCAGTTCCTTTTCCGGGACGCGGTATACCGCAGAACCGTTGGCAGTAATGGCATATTGGATGCCAAGCTCCTTCATTTCATCCACAGGAAGACCGATATAAGGCCGGCCGGTGGAGATAATAACGGTAATCCCGTTTTCTACGGCTTTTCGAATCATTTCTTTATTATAAGAGGTAATGACACCGTCTTTATTATAGAGGGTGCCATCGATGTCTAAGGCAATTAGCTTTACTGAATTCATCAAGTGTACTCCTTTGTATTTGAAAATATCATTGTCAATGAATAACAGTGTAGCACAGAAAATGAAAAAAGCAACTCACCGGATTAAATTTATATTTTTAAGTTGCAGGAAAAGGAGCTTACATATATAATTAGTAGGAATTCAAATGTAAGATAAACTGGAGCATACTATGAATATAAAAGAATATATCAAAGAACAAAGACTGATAACCGATGGTGCCATGGGCACTTATTATGAGGAAAAATACAGCGAAGATACCGTGATTGCAGAAAAGGAGAATCTCAAGAATCCGGAGCAGATTAAGGAGATTCATTTAGAATATCTGCGTGCGGGAGCAAGGCTGATCCGCACCAATACATTTGCGGCAAATACCATGTTTCTTGCAGATATGCAGGAAGTAAAAGAGACAGTCCGGGCGGGCTATGAGATTGCAAAGGAAGCAGTAACCGCATTTCAGGCAGAAAATGGAAAAAATATTCCGGTATTTATCGGAGCAGATTTAGGACCGATTTATGATCTTGACCATCAGGATTATGACAATGTGTTACAGGAGTACAAAGAAATTTGTGACACCTTCCTTTCCTGTGGTGCAGACTGTTTTGTATTTGAGACACAGAGTGACTTTACCTATATTGAGCCGGTGACGGCATATATCAAAGAAAAATCAGACGCATTTATTCTGGTGCAGTTTGCGTTTGACAAGAGTGGATACACCCGCTCAGGTCTCTCCATGCAACGTGTGGCAGTAGAAGCTTCCGAGATGGAAAATGTGGATGCCTATGGATTTAACTGTGAACTGGACAGTACCCACATGTATCAGTTTATGAAGAACCTGAAGTTCTCCAGTGACAAATTCGTATCAGCACTTCCAAATGCAGGGTACCCATATACTTTGCGAGGAAAGACAATTTATTCCAATAATGCATCTTATTATGCAGAAAAAATGAAGGATATTGCAGCCCTTGGTACAGATATTTTAGGTGGCTGCTGTGGAACCACACCGGAATATATTGCTTTGCTTTCTGGCGAGTTACAGGATGTGCCGAAGGCAGCAAAGAAAATTGAAAATGTAGTAACGCAGGAGGTTACAAGAACTCCATCTATTTTTGAAGAGAAGCTTTCCCGTGGGGAGAAGGCTTATATTGTAGAATTGGACCCGCCATTTTCCGAGGATGCATCCAAGGTTATGAAAGGAGCAGAAGATTTAAGAAAATGTAATGTGGATCTGATTACCCTTTCCGATTCCCCGATGGCGCGGGCGAGAATGGATGCCGGACAGCTGGCAGTGAAAATCCAGCAGAAGACCGGTGTGGCAGTAATGCCGCATATCAGCTGCCGTGACCGCAATGTGATTGCGTTGCGTGCAGGTCTTTTAGGCATGCATATGAATGATGTCCGCCATTTCCTGATTGTGACAGGAGACCCGGTTTCAAGGGCAGACCGCGAAAGAGTGACTTCTGTTTTTGATTTCAATTCCATCAAACTGATGCAGTATGTTAAGGAAATGAATTTAGAAGTTTTTGCACAGGAGCCGGTTTATTATGGTGGTGCATTGAATTATCATGGCGCCAATCCGGATGCGATTATTGAACGGATGAAGCGTAAAGCGGAAGCAGGATGCGGTTATTTCCTGACACAGCCGGTATATACCGAGAAAGATGTGGAAAGACTGACTTATATCAAGGAACACATTGACACCAAAATCATGTGCGGTATTATGCCGCTGGTAAGCTATAAGAATGCAATGTTTGTGAAAAATGAGATGCCGGGCATCCATGTTTCCGATGAAATTGTAAACCGGTATCGGGAAGATATGACAAGAGAAGAGGCAGAAGAAGTGGCAATTGAATTATCTGTTGAAATCGCAGCAAAATTATATGATATTGCAGACGGATTTTATTTTATGACACCATTTAACCGGACGGGCTTAATTGCGAGAATTATTGAGGCAATCCGACAGGAGGAAGAACGCAGATGACAAGAGAGGAATTTAAGGAATTAGTAAAAAATGGACCGGTTATCTTAGATGGTGCAACCGGAAGCAATCTTCAGAATGCAGGAATGCCGGTAGGAGTCTGCCCGGAGCAGTGGATTTTAGAGCATCCACAGACCATGATAGATTTGCAGCGGGCTTATGTGGAGGCTGGAACACAGATTCTTTTGGCACCGACCTTTACTGCAAACCGCATTAAATTAGAAGAATATGGACTGGCAGATAAGCTGGTAGAGATGAACCACCAATTAGTTGCCATTTCAAAAGAGGCAGCAGGCGGAAAAGCGCTGGTAGCCGGTGATATTACCATGACCGGTCAGCAGCTTTATCCGATGGGTGAATTGCAGTTTGAAGAACTGGTAGATATTTATAAAGAACAGGTCAAAGTTGTGGCAGATGCGGGAGTAGACTTATTTATCATTGAGACCATGATGAGTCTGCAGGAAACAAGAGCCGCTGTGCTGGCAATCCGTGAAACCTGTGATTTGCCGATTATGGCAAGTATGACTTATAACGAGGATGGCAGAAGCTTGTATGGAACAGACCCGGTAACTGCGGTAGTTACGTTGCAGAGCCTGGGTGCTGATGCAGTGGGAATGAACTGCTCCACAGGACCAGAGGAAATGTTAGAGCCGATTCGCCAGACCGTAGAATATGCCTATGTTCCTGTTTTGGCAAAGCCAAATGCCGGATTACCGGAATTAGAGGATGGTGTAACGGTATACAAGACCACACCGGAAGAATTTGCGGAAGTTGGTGCGAAATTAGTCGAAGAAGGCGTTTCGATTATTGGTGGATGCTGTGGAACGACCCCGGCACATATCAAAGCATTGGCAGATAAAGTAAAACCAATGGGAATCCATCATGTGGAAGCACCAAGACGAAGAGTGCTTACTTCCGAGCGTAAGACGGTAGAAATTGATTTGGACGGACCATTTATGGTAATTGGTGAGCGGATTAATCCGACCGGAAAGAAGAAATTGCAGGCAGAGCTTCGGGAAGGCAGCCTTAATATGGTTCGTGATATGGCACGGGCGCAGGAAGAAAATGGTGCAGCCATTCTGGATGTCAATATGGGTATGAATGGAATCGATGAGAAACAGATGATGTTAAATACCATTCATGAGGTTACTTATACAGTGGATTGTCCGCTTTGTATCGATTCATCCCATGTGGATATTATTGAAGCAGCACTTCGTATTTATCCGGGACGAGCTTTGATTAACTCTATTTCCTTAGAAAAAGAGAAATTCGAAAAATTGCTTCCGATTGCAAAGAAATATGGAGCAATGTTTATTTTGCTTCCGCTTTCTGACGAGGGACTTCCAAAAGACGCAGAAGAGAAGCGGCAGATTGTCCGTACCATTTTAGATGCCGCCTTAAAAATCGGTCTTCATAAAGAAGATATTATCGTGGACGGACTGGTAGCAACGGTAGGTGCCAATCCGCTGGCAGCATTGGAATGTTTTGATACCATCCAGTATTGTAAGGATGAGTTAAAACTTGCTACAGCCTGTGGACTTTCCAATATTTCCTTCGGTCTGCCGGAACGTATTTATGTAAACAGTGCATTTCTTACTATGGCAATTGCAAAAGGACTTACGATGGCAATTGCAAATCCATCCCAGGATTTATTAATGAATGCGGCAGTGGCTTCGGATATGCTTTTACATAAAGAAGGTTCCGATATCCGCTATATCAATCGGATGAACCAACGGGCACAGAAGGAAGCTCCGGCAACCGATAACGCAGCTTCGGCAGGCACTTTAGAGCCGGCAAATCCGGTATTTGACTGCGTATTAAAGGGAAATAAGGGCAATATTTTAAAAGAAGTAGATAAAGCTTTGGCAGCAGGAGAAGAACCGGGAGCGATTATTAATGGACAGTTGATTCCTGCCATTAATGAAGTAGGTGTTCTTTTTGACAAGCAGATTTATTTCCTGCCGCAGCTGATTTCCAGTGCGCAGACCATGCAGCATGCCATTGAATACTTGGAGCCAATGCTTTCCAAAGATAAGGACGCAGAGCCAAAGGCAACCATTATTATTGCAACCGTAGAAGGTGACATACACGATATCGGTAAGAATCTGGTAGCACTGATGCTCCGTAACTATGGTTATCGTGTTTTAGACCTTGGCAAGGATGTGGCAGCGGATATTATTGTGGATACAGCGTTAAAAGAAAATGCCCAGATTATCGGACTTTCTGCCCTGATGACCACTACTATGATGCGTATGAAGGATGTGGTAGAACTGGCAAAAGAGCGCGGCTGCAACAGCAAGATTATCGTAGGCGGCGCAGCAATTACACAGAGCTTTGCAGATGAAATCGGTGCAGATGGCTATTCCCCGGATGCAGCTGATTGTGTAAAACTGGTAGAGCGTCTGCTGGAAGAAATGTAAATTTTTATTTTGGGAGGTTTTTGATATGGTAAAGATAATTTCAGATAGTACCTGTGATTTATCTGAAGAACTGGTAAAACGTTATGATATTACCATTCTTCCGCTTCACATTTTATTAGGTGACGAAGAATATCTGGATGGAGTAAATATTACTCCGCAGGAGATTTTTGACTGGTCGGATGAACACAAGACCACTCCAAAGACTTCAGCACCATCCGCAGAGCAGGCAGTAGAATTGTTAAAGCCTTATGTAGAAAAAGGTCAGGAGGTTATCTGTTTTGCCATTGCATCCGGGATGTCTTCTTCTATGAATGTCATGCGTCTTGCAGCGGAAGAACTGAATGCGGAAAATCTGGTGACTGTAATCGATTCAGCAAACCTTTCTACCGGTATCGGACTTCTTGTCATAGAAGCAGCCGAAATGGCACAGCAGGGAAAGAGCGCAGCAGAGATTGCTTCCTATATTGAGACATTAAAGCCACTGGTAAGAGCGAGCTTTGTGGTGGATACACTGACCTATCTTTATCGTGGCGGCAGATGCAGCGGACTTGCTGCATTAGCAGGAGGTGCGTTAAAACTCCATCCCCGCATCAGTGTGGAAGATGGTAAGATGGGACCGGGCAAGAAATACCGTGGCAATATGGAAAAGGTTGTGCTCTCTTATGTGAAAGACATGGAAGAAGCAATGAAGAATGCCCGGCCGGAACGCGTATTTATCACTCATTCCGGCAGTGCCCCGGAAATCGTAGATAAAGTACGTGCGTACCTTAATGACCTTCATGTCTTTCGTGAAATTTTAGAGACCAGAGCGGGTGGTGTAGTATCCAGCCACTGTGGACCGGGAACACTGGGTGTTTTGTTTATTGCGAAGGAGTAGGGAGTACGGAGAGATATATGATTTGCAAAGGTATCTCATAAGGCAGGTATTCGGCAGCTTGACAGAATTATTTGAGTAATTTTGAATCTTGAAATATTTTCAAAAATTTTAAATATTTCAAAAATATTTTTGAAAAAGTGCTTGACTTCACTATTCCTATATAGTATACTAGCAAAGCGGGTTGCAGATGAGTAACCCGCAGGAATATGGGATCTTAGCTCAGCTGGGAGAGCATCTGCCTTACAAGCAGAGGGTCACAGGTTCGAGCCCTGTAGGTCCCATTCCAAAACAAATAATTGAATATGGCGGAATAGCTCAGTTGGCTAGAGCACACGGTTCATACCCGTGGTGTCGAGAGTTCAAATCTCCCTTCCGCTACTGAAAAAGAATCTTGCAGATGCAAGATTCTTTTTTTGCTTTACAGGAAATTGCTTTCCTGTAAAGTAAAAAACGCTCCGCGAGGATGCGCACTGCGGCGTATAAGGTAGATGTCGCAAGCGACCGCCGCAGGCGCGAGAATGTGCCAAGGCACATTCTTTGTTCAATTACAAAAGCGGAAAAATTATGGCTCCTGAAAGAGTCCGATTTCAGGTGGATAGAAACTGAAGATAAAAAATAAAATAGCAGGAATCACCAGGCAAATAAGAGCAAGTGCGCGATGATCAGCAAGAGAACGTTTGTCTTTTAAGAACCATCCCACAAGAAAAGCTCCCAGAACGCTGATGTAGAAGATAGCAATATCGATTGCCATAACAGAGAAACCAAGTACACCAGTGTATGTGTAGAAGAGAATTGGAATCAAAGCCAATCCTGCCAGTGCACCAATGGACAATGCTACAGGGAGAGGATTTTGTTCCGGAAGCTTAAAAAACAAAAATAAAATGAAGATAAGCATCGGGAAAAATAAGAGTTTCATGTGTTCCCATGTGGACTCATTCCATGGCGCAAAAAGTCGTACAATAGAATTATTGCCAGACCAGTCATAGATAAAATGGAATAAAGTTCCAACGATAGCCACAAAGATAAATCCCCAGATAAAAATTTTTTTAGAATTCATAAATATACCTCCTGATACTATAGTATGAAACAAAACAGGAAATAATATGAAAAAAGAAATCTATAAACCTGTATCAGAAAATAATCAAAGTATGCTATAATGTCCGTAAGCATTGAGCAGTGCCAAAATCAAGGAAAATCCAGATTGACTGCTTGCAGGCAAAGATGGATTTTTCTTGATTTTGATAGGGCGAAAGCCCGGGAGCGCGAAGAGGTGAAGCCGCTTCGTGCGTGCACTGCGGAGGAAGAGAAAGGAAATAGGGCGAAAGCCCGGGAGCGCGAAGAGGTGGAGCCGCTTCGTGCGCGCACTGCGGAGGAAGGTAAAGAAGAAAGCGGAAAAAGAAAGGAAAAATCACATGCGAGTAGGAATGGGATATGATGTTCATAAATTAGTAGAAGGAAGAAAATTAATCATAGGCGGAGTGGAGATACCGCACAGTCTTGGCTTGCTGGGACATTCGGATGCAGATGTTTTGCTGCATGCCATCATGGATGCGTTGCTGGGGGCAGCGGCTTTAGGAGATATCGGAAAGCATTTTCCGGATACAGACCCGGCATATGAGGGGATTTCCAGTATAAAATTATTGGAAGAAGTGGGACAGCTTTTAGAGAAAGAGAATTATGTCATTGATAATATCGATGCTACGATTATTGCCCAGAAGCCAAAGATGCGTCCACACATTGAGAAGATGGAAGAAAATATTGCACAGGCATTGAAGATAGACGTCAGTCAGGTAAATGTAAAGGCAACCACAGAGGAAGGGCTTGGCTTTACCGGAAGCGAAGATGGAATCAGCTCCCAGGCAATCTGTGCTATCTCAAGTATCTATGAAAACAGCATAGCAGTGGGAGGCAGTGAACGAAATTGTGCAGGCTGCCCGGGATGCGGAAAATAACTTTTCTATTGACAAAATGGCAATTCGTGCATAAACTAGTAGCGTAAAAAGAATTTAAAAATGATTCAGAAATGAATTGATAAATGCAGTGAACGGAAAGAGTAGTATACATGCGTGAATAAAAGAGAGAGACTGTCATCGGCTGAAAGCAGTCTTGATTCCAAAGTATATGAAGTGCATCCGGAAGCAGTCCCGGTGAAAGCAAGTAGCCAGGAACGAATAGCACACGTTACGTGTATTGAGGGAAAGCAGCAATGCTTTACTTAGAGTGGAACCGCGGAATAACTTCGTCTCTATATTTATATAGAGACGATTTTTTACTTTACAGGAAATTGCTTTCCTGTAAAGCAAAAAACGCTCCGCGAGAAAAATCGCATGCCTGCATGCATAAAGGAAAGAATTTATACAGTGAACAGGAGGCTGTAATCATGGGTTTTATAAAAGAGTTGAAAGAAGAATTTGAGATTATCAAGGAACGTGATCCGGCATTAAAATCTCCAATGGAGGTTTTGCTTTATCCATCATTTCGTGTTATGCTTAGTTATAGGCGTGCACATAAGCATTACCTGAAGGGACATTTCTTCCGGGCAAGATATATTTCACAGAAAGCAGCAAGAAAAACCGGAATTGAGATACATCCGGGCGCAGTAATTGGAAAAGGATTCTTTATCGACCATGGTACCGGCGTTATCATCGGAGAGACATCAATTATCGGAGATAATGTAACCTTATATCAGGGTGTAACCCTGGGCGGAACCGGTAAGGAAACCGGAAAACGTCATCCGACCTTAGAGGATAATGTAATGGTAAGTGCCGGAGCAAAAATCATTGGTTCCTTTACCGTAGGAGAGAATTCGAAAATCGGCGCCGGAAGTGTGGTAATTGAAGAGGTGCCGCCAAATTGTACCGTAGTAGGTGTTCCGGGACGAATCGTAAAACGTAACAATGTAAAAATTCCACGCAGCGATATGGATCAGTGCAATCTGCCGGACCCGGTACAGGAAGACATCAATGTATTGCAGCGGGAAAATTCAGAATTATGCAACCGTATCATTGATATGGAAAAAGAGATAAAAGCATTAAAGCAGGAAGTAGAAAAGAATTAAATAAGTAATTCCAGGAACGATGGAGGATAACATGGAGAACAACGTAAAGATTTTTAATACCCTTACAAGAAAAGTAGAGACCTTTGTGCCAAACGAAGATGGCAAAGTGAAAATGTATACCTGCGGACCAACCGTATATCATTTTGCACATATCGGAAATCTGCGCAGCTATATTATGGAAGATGTATTAGAGAAAACACTTCGCTATGCAGGTTATGATGTAAAGCGTGTCATGAACATAACAGACGTAGGACATCTTTCCAGTGATGCAGATACCGGTGAGGATAAAATGTTAAAAGGCGCAAAGCGTGAGCACAAGACCGTTATGGAGATTGCAAAGTATTATACCGATGCATTCTTTTCCGATTGCTCCAAATTAAATATCAAACGTCCGGATGTGGTAGAGCCGGCAACCAATTGTATCCCGGAATTTATTCATATGATAGAGGTACTTTTAGAGAAAGGCTATGCATATATTGCCGGAGAAAATGTATATTTTGATACATCAAAATTAGATGATTATTATGTATTCTCCAGCCAGAGCGAAAAAGAGCTGATGGTAGGTGTCCGTGATGACGTATCTGAGGATGAAAATAAGCGCAACAAGAGTGATTTTGTATTGTGGTTTACCAAGTCCAAATTCGATAACCAGGAACTGAAATGGGATAGTCCATGGGGCGTTGGTTATCCGGGCTGGCATATCGAGTGCTCCTGCATCAGCATGAAGCATTTAGGTGAATATATGGATATTCACTGTGGTGGTGTGGATAATATTTTCCCACATCATACCAATGAGATTGCACAGAGTGAAGCATATCTTGGACACAAATGGTGTAATTACTGGTTCCATGTGCATCATCTGAATGATAAATCAGGAAAAATGAGTAAATCCAAGGGAGATTTCCTGACCGTTTCCTTGTTGGAAGAAAAAGGTTATCTGCCGCTGGTATATCGTATGTTCTGTCTGCAGTCCCATTATAGAAAGCCATTGGAATTCTCTTATGAAGTAATGGATAATATGGAAAATTCCTATGTAAAACTTCGTAAGACCATTGCAAAACTGGATGCGTCTACAGAAGTAGAGCAGGATAAATTTGATGCATACAAAGAGAAATTCCTGCAGGCATTAGAGGATGATTTAAATACTTCCATGGCACTGACTGTAGTATATGAAGTATTGAAAGCCGATATGACCGATGCAACCAAGCTTGCACTGGTAAAAGATTTTGATTATGTATTATCTCTTGATTTAGCAGCGGGAGAAGCAGCAAATCCTGCCGATGAAATCGATGCAGATTTAGAAGCATATGTATTAGAAAAAATCGAAGAGCGTAAGGCTGCAAAGAAAGAAAAAGATTTTGCCAAAGCAGACGCAATTCGTAATGAACTTTTGGAAAAAGGAATTGTCTTAGAGGATACCAGAGAGGGTGTAAAATGGAAAAAGGCATAGATTCCCATATCAAAGAATATTTTGACCTGCCAAAGGTGGATGTAGCAACCTACTCCCCTTTGGCACTTGCCTACATAGGAGATGGCATTTATGACCTTGTCATAAGAAGCATTGTAGTTGGAAAAGGCAATACCAAGGCATCCCGTCTGCATCAGACCACCAGCCATCTGGTGAAAGCACATGCACAGGCAACGATGATGGAGACACTGACTCCAATGCTTACGGAAGACGAAACGGAAATTTACCGCAGAGGCAGAAATGCCAAGTCTCCGACCATGGCAAAAAACGCAACTATGTCAGATTATCGCCGTGCCACCGGCTTTGAAGCATTGATGGGCTATTTATATCTGACGGATCAGTTTGAGCGGATTTTGGAATTGGCGAAAGAAGCAATCAGACACTATAATGTGAAGACCGGAAAGAATGATCTGGCAGGAGGAAAGTAGAATGGAAGAAATGCAGATGGAAAACACACAGGCGGAAAGCACGAAGATAGAAGGAAGAAATGCAGTTTTAGAAGCATTTCGTTCCGGGAAAACCATAGACAAGCTGTTTGTATTAGATGGCTGTAAAGACGGTCCCATTCAGACCATTTTAAGAGAAGCGAAAAAGCATGATACGCTGGTACAGTTTGTGGCAAAAGAGCGTTTAGAGCAGTTGTCAGAGACGAAGAAGCATCAGGGTGTCATTGCCATGGCAGCAGCATTTTCTTATGCAACGGTAGAAGATATTTTAGAAAATGCCAGAAAGAAAAATGAAGCACCATTTGTCATTTTGCTGGATAATATTGAAGACCCGCACAATTTGGGTGCAATTATCCGTACTGCCAATCTGGCAGGTGCCCATGGCGTCATTATTCCAAAGCGCCGTGCAGTGGGACTGACCGCTACCGTAGCAAAGGCATCCGCAGGAGCCATTTATTATACACCGGTAGCAAAGGTAACCAATCTTACCAATACCATCCGGGAATTAAAGGAGCAGGGCATGTGGTTTGTCTGTGCAGATATGGGTGGCACAACCATGTATGATCTGGATTTAAAAGGTTCTATCGGACTGGTTATCGGAAATGAAGGAGAAGGTGTCAGCAAATTAGTAAAAGAAAACTGTGACTTTGTGGCATCGATTCCAATGAAGGGAGATATTGACTCCTTAAATGCATCGGTAGCAACAGGTGTTTTAGCTTATGAAATTGTAAGACAGAGATTAAGTTAACAGGAGAGAGAGATGCAATCTTATCAGAACATGAGTGATGAGGAATTAATTGCAGCACTTCGTAGTGGTGAAAAAGAAATTACAGATTATCTGATGGACAAATACAAGAGTCTGGTTAAGAAAAAAGCAAAAGCACTTTATCTCATTGGTGGTGAGACGGACGATTTGATTCAGGAGGGAATGATTGGTCTGTTTAAAGCTGTCCGGGATTATCAGCCGGATAAAGACAGCAGCTTTTTTCATTTCGCAGACCTTTGTATTGCAAGGCAGATGTATACAGCGGTGGAGGCTTCCAATCGGAAAAAGCATGCACCGCTCAATTCGTATGTACCCCTTTATGCAGATAGTGAGGATTCGGAAGGCAGGAATCTGGCGGATGTGTTAGAGACTATAGATGAGGCGAATCCGGAAAATTTATTTATCAGTCAGGAAGACCGGGAAGATTTCAAGCGGAAAGTAAATGAAACTTTAAGCAAAATGGAACAGGAAGTGTTGTCGTATTATCTGCAGGGCTTTCGCTATGAGCAGATTACAGAAGCTATGGGAAAAGAGCCGAAGGCTGTGGATAATGCGTTGCAGCGTTTAAAGAAGAAGTTGAAAGGGAAGTAACAGCATGAAAAATATCATTCACATTTTTCGTAAGGACGTAAGAGGACTTTGCAGGAATTTTTTCGCACTGGTCATTGCAATCGGATTGTGTTTTATTCCATCTTTGTATGCATGGTTTAATATTTATTCCAACGAGGATCCTTATGCCAACACCGGAAATATCTATATTGCAGTGGCATCTGAAGATGAAGGAATGAAATTAGAGGATGGCACAACCGTCAACATGGGTGTTCAGGTGATTGAGCAGTTGAAGGAGAATAAGTCCATAGGCTGGCAGTTTGTAGACAGCTCTGATGAAGCAATCAGCGGAGTAGAAAGTGGAAAATATTATGCGGCAGTAGTTATTGGTGACCGCTTTTCCGAGAGCATGTTCAGCATCTTTTCTAAAGGACTGGAGAATCCGACCATTACATATTATGAGAATGAGAAGAAAAATGCCATTGCAACGAAAATTACCGATACTGCAGTGAGCACATTAAAGTCCAGTATCAATGAGACATTTCTTGAGACAGCGGCAAGTGCCATGTTTGCCCAGATGGATAATCTTTCTGAGAAAATAAGTGAAGATGGCGGTGTGGATGGATTCCGCCAGAAATTAGAGCAGCTCAGCCAGAATTTAAAGGACTATGATACCATGATAGACAGCTTCCTGTCCGGAAATGAAGAACTGAGCGCAGGGATTGATGAAGCCAATTCCAGTGTGTCAAAGGTGGAAGATAAAATTGATTCAGCTGTAAATTCCCTAAATGGAACAAAGACACAATTAGACAGTACGGATACTACACTTTCAGATTTTTCCAAGAATGTGGAGACAACCTTAACGGATATTGAGAATTCTTTGAATAAGATTTCAACGGATATTACCAATGCCGGACTGGGAGATTCTGCCAAGAAGACAACTGAAAGTATTGAGACAACAACGGATGATATTAAGACTTTAAATGACCAGTTGCAGTCGCTTTATGGAGCAATCAGTGGACTCAAGACAGATGAGAGCTTTACGGACGAGCAGAAAACGGATATGGATGATGTGATGTCACAGATTGATGCGTTGAAGCAGGATGCAGAAGAAATGCAGAAGCTTTTAGAGACACTGATGCCGGACAATGCATCAGATGCAGTAAAAGATGCGGTAGATACTGTGACAGGCGGAATGAATACAGCATTGTCTACCTGCAGCAAGACCATTGAAAATATGAAGAATGTATACACCAATAATCTGGTGCCTGGAGTATCCGGAATATTGGATACGGCATCCCAGATACTGGTCAATGTAACCAATCTTTTGAATAATCTGAATAATACATTAGGTGACATGGAAACCATTTTCGATGGAACCTTAGATATGGTAGATGCTACAGATGAAAGCTTTACACAGATTCAGACATTGCTGAAGACCTGTGATACAAAGATAGAAGAGGCAATCAGCAAGCTGAATGAAGCATCGGAAGATGAACAGATGCAGATTATCATGGAACTTTTGGGCGGCGATCCGGAATCCTATGGTAAATTCTTTGCACAGCCGGTAAAAGTGGAGACAAAGCAGGTTTATGAGATTAAAAATTATGGTTCTGCGGTTGCACCATTTTATACAACACTGGCACTCTGGGTAGGCGGTATTGTACTGGTGGCACTGATTAAGGTAAAGGCATCCGAAAAGGATTTGACGAATCCGAAGCGTTATCAGCTTTTCCTTGGAAGATATCTCATTTTCTTTGTGATGGGACAGATACAGGCATTGATTATTGTGCTGGGTAATATTTATCTGCTGCATTGCCAGGTGAAGAATCCGGTATTGTTCTGGTTTGCGGCGTCGCTGACGAGCTTTACCTTTACGCTGTTAATTTATGCACTGACACTTTCCTTTGGAGATATCGGAAAAGCACTGGTGGTTGTAATGGTCGTTATCCAGATTGCAGGTTCCGGTGGAACATATCCGATTGAGATATTGCCGGAATTTTACCGGCGGGTATATATTTTCTTCCCATTCCCATATGCCATTAATGCCATGCGTGAAACCATTGGCGGCATGTATGGCGGAACCTATGAGAAGAATCTGGCAGAGCTTCTGATTTTCGCAGCAGCGGCATTGTTAATCGGACTGATGATTCGCATACCATTTATGGGTATCAATCATTTCGTAGAAAAGCGAATGAAAGATACGAAGATGATGTAAGAGAGCAGGTGAAGAGCAGATGGAAAAGAAAGAAGATTATGAAAAGCTTTATGACATGCTTTTAGGCTATGAGCAGGAGATTCATAAGAAGAACCAGAAACGTATCCGCATCGGATTGCGGTGCCTTATCATTATTCCACTGATTTTCCTGGCATTGTTATTCTGGACAGAAAGCTCAAAAATTGTATTTTTGATTCTGTGGATTGTATCGCTGTTTATTCTGGCAGGATATTTAATTTTCGTAGAATATTCGGACTATAAATTACAGGAAAAATTAAATGAGATTTCTAACCGGGAGCAACAGGAGAGAGATGCACTGATTGGCGATGGAATTGCCCAGGTAGAAGAACGGATTCGTACCGTACTTCAGACGGCAGAGCAGGAACTTTTAACGGATAGCACAAAGGAGTAGCAGAGGGATAACACATGAAAAATATTTTTAGAATCTTTTACCGGGATTTTAAGAGAGTCAGCACAAATGTGGTAGCAGTGGTTATTGTAATAGGTCTTTCTATTATTCCGTCACTGTACGCATGGTTTAATATATTGTCCAACTGGGACCCGTATGGACCGGAATCTACATCAAATCTTAAGATAGCAGTATATTCCGCAGATGAGGGAATTGACATGGGAGGTCTGTCTTTAAATATCGGAGACAGCGTCATTGATGCCCTGAAAGCCAATCAGACTATGGGCTGGCAGTTTACTGATACCATGGATGAAGCAACCGACGGTGTATACAGCAGTGAATATTATGCGGCACTGATTATTCCGGAGGATTTCTCCGAGAAAATGATAAGCTTCCTTAACGGAGAAGTACAGAATCCGCAGATTATTTATTATGAAAATGAGAAGAAAAATGCCATTGCACCAAAGATTACATCCAAGGCAAAAACGGCAGTACAGGAGCAGGTTAATGCAACCTTTGTCAGCACTCTGGCAGAAGTCATGTTAAAGGTAAATGATGTCATGGTAGAAAATGGAATGGATTCCGGCTCTATGATGAATCTTTTCCTGACACAGCTTAATGATTTAAGCGGAGATTTGGACGGCTATATTGCATTGCTGAATTCTTTTGTCAGCATTACCAATTCGGCATCCAGCCTGATTGATACGACACAGGTTATGCTGCCGAATCTGAATACGATGGTAGATGATGGTTCGAATACGGTAAATACCATGCAGGGAGCATTGAATTCCGGCAGCCTTAATGCCAGTGCTTTGGCTGAGGTTATTTCAGCAAATCTTAATACAGCAGCCGACAGCCTTGACAACATCAATACGCTGATACAGAATGCCTTAGATCAGTTGGATGACTATGGTGATTTATCTTTCGGCGGATTGCAGAGCGCAATTAATATGATGCCGCTGATCCGCCAGTTATTTGAAAACAGTGTGGCAGACTGGAAGGATGATGAAAGTGTTTCCGGTCAGATTGCAGAAATCGAAGCACAGTTAGATAAAATTGAAGCAGATTTAAACAGTGTCCAGAATAATGTCACAGATTTAAATACTGCAAAGGATACTTTAAACACTGAAATATCTACCGAAATAACTTCCTGTAAGACCGAAATAAAAGCTTTAAAAGATACGTTTGACTATTCGGTAAAAGGTCAGCTGGAGACAACCATTCAGTCCATGCAGGGGTCGCTGAATCAGACACAGGCAATTTTAAATGGTGTCGATGGAGATTTTGATGAAGTATCGGAAGTGTTGGATGCTTATAGTGAAACCCTCGATAAGGGAAATGAAAGCTTAAGTGATTCACTGGCAGCAGCACAGGAAATGAAGACCGGACTTGACAGTGTGATTACAAGTCTCAGTGCTCTGGAAATCAGTGACCAGTATCAGGCTTTGATGAAAATCTTAGAGACCGACCCGACTTTGTTAGGAGATTTCTTATCTTCTCCGGTCAATATGGAGACGAAAGAGATTTATCCGATTTCCAATTATGGTTCGGCAATGTCACCGTTCTATACAGTACTGGCATTGTGGGTAGGTGCGTTGATTCTGGTGGCAATCATTCATGTAAAGGTACTTCCGGATGAGAAAATACCGGATGCAAAACCTTACCAGAAATTCTTTGGAAGATATATTACATTCTTCCTGATTGGACAGGTGCAGGCATTGATTACTGCACTGGGAGATTTATTTTATATTAAGATACAATGCCATAACCCGTTCTTATTCTGGCTTGCCTGCGCATGCTGCAGCTTTGTATTTACCTTATTTATGTACGCATTAACGGTAGCCTTTGAAAATGTCGGAGAGGCTTTGGCGGTAGTCATTATGGTTATCCAGGTAGCAGGAGCAGGCGGTTCCTTCCCAATCGAAGTACTGCCGGCAATCTATCAGCGGATTTACCGTTTCTTCCCATTCCCTTATGGAATGGATGCCCTGCGAGAGACCATTGGTGGTATGTATGGAATGACTTATTGGAAATGCCTCGGCATCTTGGGCATCTATATTATAATCTCACTTCTGATTGGACTTGTAATTGCAATTCCGTTCCGGAAGTTAAATATGAAGATTGAGCATAGCAAAGAAAAATCTGACATTATGCTGTAGAAAAGTATTGACAATCATAGCTCTCTATAGTATAGTATTACAAGTCGGGATTAGTTCCGACAGAATTGCTGGCATGGCTCAGTCGGTAGAGCGTCGCATTGGTAGTGCGGAGGTCACGGGTCCGATTCCCGTTGCCAGCTTAACTAGAAAAAAGGCTGTAATCCTTGATTTTTCAAGGGTTACAGCCTTTTTGGTGATTATGCAAATCGCATAAAACATATTAACATCCGAGTCTGAATAATTTGCAGATTGTGTTAAATAACTCGGAACAGCTATTGAAATTAAAACACATAGTTTCGTCCTCCTTATTTTCTTTGAAATCATGTCTTAGCTAAGTACAAATGAATTGTAACAAGTCTGTAACATTTTCGCAATAGGAGTACATTGGAAACATGGGAAATATCTGGACTTAGGATAAGCCGGGAGGAGTTGGCTCTTTCTCAAGCTTTGCAAACCAGCTATTAACGGCCTTGCTTACCTCGTCACGTTTACGAAAAGGAATCTGCACAATGGAGTGGTCTTCCATAATAAGGTCGTGCTGCAGAATTCCAGTGACATGGTTTAGGTTTACCAGATAGCTGCGGCCAACCGGAAGAAAACAGGCAACAGAGGCAAAGTCCTCGGTAAGCTGTGTCAGGTTTCCGGGAATCGTAAAAGTCTCTGATATAGCGTGCAGCAGGACATTGTGCTGCCCGGTTTCAAAAAAGAGAATATCTGAGTAAGGAAGAGAATATTCCTTCCTACGGACAGAAAAGGTAAATACTTCATTGGATTCCTCTAAAAGCGTATCGCAGCGGCTCATGGCATTGAGAAAATCTGTGTGTGAGTAAGGCTTTTGCAGATAGTAAAGAGCATTTACCTCATAGCTTGCCATGGCATGTTCCGTAGAAGAAGTGGTGAAAATAATGCCACCTTCATAGCCCAGTGAACGAAGGATACGTGCTGTTTCCACACCATCCTGGTTATTCATATAGATATCTAAAAACAGCAGAACCGGATAACGCTTTTCTTCCTTATAATATTGAATCATCTCTTCGCCCGAAGAAAAAAGTAGAATCTCCATATTACAATGATGTTTCGTGGCATATGTATTCAGATGATGTTTCAGCCGTAAGGCATCGCTTTCAGAATCTTCGCATAAGTAAATCAGCATAATTATTCTCCTGTATATAAAAAGTAAAAAACACCGGATACGAAACAAGTATAACATATTGAAAGAAAATAAAAATCATTTTTTATCGACAATCAGGAAGATAAAATCACAATTTGGAAGAATTGGTTGCAAAATTTTAAGCGTTTTCTTAAGATAGAAACTGTGTGAACAAAAGAAATAGAAATAAAAAAAGGAGAGGAAATATGGGAAAGAAACGAAAAAAACGATGTCTGGCATTTTTGATGGCATTGGCTATGATGACAGGCTTATTTATGGGAGATGCTGCCGGACTATTGGTAAAGGCAGAGGATACGCCGGCATCCGTTCAAATAGGAATTACAACATTAGAGACGGGCTGGTATGTGAAGGCGGTGGATCCTCCTTCTACACCGGGACCATCTGCAACGATTCGTGGCGTCGATAAAGTAGGGGAAGAACCGGAAAGTGGTGGTTATATTTATTTTGATAAAGATACGGCAACCATGACTGTATATAATGATATGGAGATTGCTACTTCCGGACCGAATCCGGTGACAGTAACAGGCGGAAACTTAACAATTTCCGGAGCAGGAAATTTTACTGTAGAAGGAACTTCTCCTGCATTTCTGTTAGCCGGAACCGGTGCTGCCGTTGTCACAAAGGATTTTACCGGAAATTTTAAGGTGACAAGTAATAGTAATGTAATAAACGGTGGCAGCAGATTTGAGATAGATACAACCGGTGATATTACACTGGAAACTGCATCAACGTCTTCAGAGCCAATTGCTTTGAGCAGTGGAGTGGTTGATTTAAGTGGAAAGAAAGTTACGATAACCGCACCATGTGGTATGATTGACAGTGGAGTATCCACACTGAACCTGACACAGACAGAAGGAGACCTTGCATTAAGTTCTGCATCTGATTATTATCCAATTTTCCATGCAGAAAATGTTACCCTGAAAAATACCGGTGGAAAGGTGGAACTGGAAAATACCAGCACAGGGGTGTTGACTGACAGTAATCTTACGATTGAAGCTGCAGGAGATATTTCTTTAAAATCAGCGAAGGGAATAACAAGCAAGAGTAATCCACAGGTGAGATTAACTTCAACCAATGGGGATGTTACAATAGAACAGACTGCAAACTCTGTCATGCAAGATGGTAAGCTGACGATTCGGGCATTGGCAGGAGCAGTAAGCATTTCAACTAATGCAACTGTACCGATGTTTCAGGCAGAACTTGATATAAAGGCAAAGAATGATGTAACACTGAAACAGAATGGAACAACAAATTCATCACTTACCTGGGGTGGAGCAGGTGGAAGTATTGAGTGTACTGATGGGGATATTACAATAGAACAGGAAGGCAGCACATATGTAATTTCGACTTTGAATGCAGTCGACCTGAATGCAGGTGGAACGGTTACGTTAAAGAGAAATACGGAAGGAACAGCATTAACTTCCATGGTGAAAGGGATTCCTGCAACAGGTGTAATCCAGCTTGTAGACGGCACAAAGAAAGGAGCCATCGTAGATGGAACCGTATATACTGCCAGCGGATGTACGCATCCAAAGCGTATCAATGGAAAATGTGTTGTTTGTGATGACCAGGAGCCGGTGGCTGCTATTGTAGATGCCAGCGGAAATGTAACAAATTATAACAGCCTGTCCGATGCATTCCATAATGCCAATGCAGACAATACTGTAAAATTATTAGTTGATTATAAGAACAGCAGTGAAACAATTGATTTATCCTCTGTATATAAGGCTGTAAATCTTGATTTAAATGGGAAGAGTTTAACATTAGATGCATTTAATATCATGAATCACTTAAGCGTTTCCAATGGAAAGCTTAACCTGAGAATGCTCAATGATGCAAATACTAGTCTTTCTGATAAATGTACATTAGAAAATGTGGAAGCGGATATCCATGAGATAAGTTGGACTGCAAATGGTGGTCTGGAATTAAAGAGCAGTAGACTTCATGTAGGTTCACAGGCATCCCCTTGCTCATTCTTTGTAGAAATGATTACAATAGCACCGGATGACGATTCTGTAATTACACTAGAAAACATGATAAGTGGTCTGGCAAACTATAAAAATGTACCAGCAATGGAACAGGCATTGGACAAATTAATTCCTTTCGGATATTCAGTTTTTGTTGATACTGATATTACAGTACTGGATGAATCCGGAAATCGTGCCAAAAATCTGGTACTTCGTAATAAGAAGCTGGCAGAAGCGGACATTACTTTAAGCCCGGCTGCCTTTGTCTATGATGGCACAGGAAAAGAGCCGGCTGTAACCGTAACGTATGATGGAATGACATTAACTGAAGGAAGGGATTTTACGGTTACTTATGTTGATAATATTGAAGTGGGTGATACAGCTGCAGCAATTATCAGTGGTTCCCGCTTTTTAGACAGTGTAACAAAATACTTCAGCATTACCAAAGCACATCGTGGAGCACCAACAGGACTTACCGCAGTAGCAGAAACCATTGATGGCAAAAATGATGGAAAGATTCGTGGTGTGAATGCGGAAATGGAATACAGTATTGATGGAACTACCTATACCGCAATTACAGAAAATGAATTGACCGGACTTGCCGACGGAACTTATCTGGTACGTTATCAGGAAACACGCAATTATTATGTGTCTTCTGCAACACAGATTGTAGTAGAAAAAGGACTTCCTTCTTCCGACAGCTTAAACCCGTCAAACCCGGGCGGCGGAAATAATCTGGAAAATACACCAGGTGGAAGCACGCCAAATGAAAATAATAATGGAACGACATTAACCGCCGGAAGTAATGTTGTTACAACATTGCCAGGCGCATCTTCGCTACAGACACCGGCAGCAACAACGTCTGATAGCAGCACACAGGTTAAAACCGGAGACGACAATCAGATATTCCTATATTTTCTTGTACTGATTGCTGCGGCAGGAGTGGCTGCGGGAGCATATGGCAGATTAAATGCAGGACGCCGTATGAAATAAGTGAAAAGGGATATATCGGAAATAGAAAAGTCATGAAATGAAAAATAAAAATGCTGTACTTTCAGAAATGGGAGTGCAGCATTTTTCTGTTGCAAAGAACATAAGGACGCGGTAAAATGTAGCGTAGTCAAAGAAGAGGAGATAGAAGATGCTGACACAGTTTTCAAGAACCGAACTATTGCTTGGAAAAGAAGCAATGGAAAAATTAAAGAATGCAAAGGTTGCAGTATTTGGAATTGGCGGAGTAGGTGGATATGTCTGCGAAGCACTGGTAAGAAGCGGAGTTGGAGCTTTTGATCTGATTGATGATGACAAGGTATGCCTGACGAATCTCAACCGTCAGATTATTGCAACCAGAAAGACCGTTGGAAAATATAAAACAGACGTCATGAAAGACCGTATTTTAGAGATTAATCCAGATGCCAGGGTAGAAGTGCATAAATGCTTTTTCCTGCCGGAAAATGCGGATGAATTTCCTTTTGAAGAGTATGATTATATCGTAGATGCAGTAGATACGGTAACAGCGAAGATTTCACTGGTTATGAAGGCACAGGAGATGAATGTGCCGATTATCAGCAGTATGGGAGCCGGAAATAAGTTAGATGCCAGTCAGTTCCGTGTGGCAGATATTTATAAGACAAAGGTATGCCCGCTGGCAAAAGTAATGCGCCGTGAGTTAAAGAAACGTGGCGTAAAGAAGCTTAAGGTGGTTTATTCCGAAGAGCAGCCAACCAGACCAGTTGAAGATATGGCAATCAGCTGTAGAACCAACTGTATCTGTCCGCCGGGAGCAGCCCATAAATGTACGGAGCGGCGTGATATTCCGGGCAGTGTGGCATTTGTGCCATCTGTCGCTGGACTGATTATCGCAGGTGAAGTAGTAAAGGATCTGGCAGCAAAATAAGAAACAGATAAAGAAAACCGGATGTGGAATCACATCCGGTTTTCCGTTTCTATTGATTTCCTTATCAGGAAAATTATTTCTGAGGACCTGCAGAAACAAGAGCTTTACCAGCTTCATTTCCTTCGTATTTAGCAAAGTTCTTGATGAATCTGTCAGCAAGATCTAATGCTTTTGTCTCCCATTCAGAAGCATCTGCGTAAGTATCACGAGGATCTAAGATGCCTGAATCAACGCCTGGAAGCTCTGTAGGAACTTCAAAGTTGAAGAATGGAATCTGTTTTGTAGGAGCGGTTAAGATAGCTCCGCTTAAGATAGCATCGATGATACCACGAGTATCTTTGATGGAGATACGTTTTCCGGTTCCGTTCCATCCTGTATTTACGAGGTAAGCCTTAGCTCCGCTCTTTTCCATTTTCTTAACAAGCTCTGCAGCGTATTTTGTAGGATGCAGCTCTAAGAAAGCCTGTCCGAAACATGCTGAGAAAGTAGGTGTAGGCTCTGTGATTCCACGCTCTGTACCAGCAAGTTTTGCTGTAAATCCAGACAGGAAGTAGTACTGAGTCTGCTCTGGAGTTAAGATAGATACTGGAGGCAGTACTCCGAATGCATCTGCGGAAAGGAAGATGACATTCTTAGCTGCTGGAGCAGAAGAAATCGGGCGGACAATGTTCTCAATGTGGTTGATTGGGTAAGATACACGGGTGTTTTCTGTTACGCTCTTATCAGCAAAATCGATTTTTCCGTCAGCATCTAATGTTACGTTCTCAAGAAGAGCGTCACGTCTGATTGCATTGTAGATATCCGGCTCGGAATCCTTGTCAAGGTCGATAACCTTAGCGTAGCATCCACCCTCGAAGTTGAATACGCCGTTGTCATCCCAACCATGCTCGTCATCACCGATTAAGAGACGCTTAGGATCGGTTGAAAGGGTTGTCTTACCTGTTCCGGAAAGTCCGAAGAAGATAGCGGTGTTTTCACCGTTCATATCTGTGTTAGCAGAGCAGTGCATGGAAGCGATGCCCTTTAATGGCAGATAGTAGTTCATCATAGAGAACATACCTTTTTTCATTTCTCCGCCGTACCATGTATTAACGATAACCTGCTCACGGCTTGTAATGTTGAACATTACTGCTGTCTCAGAGTTTAATCCTAATTCTTTGTAGTTTTCAACTTTTGCTTTAGAAGCATTGTAAACGATGAAGTCCGGCTCAAAGTTCTTTAATTCTTCTTCAGTAGGCTGGATGAACATATTTGTTACGAAATGTGCCTGCCAAGCTACTTCTACGATGAAACGGATAGCCATACGGGTATCTTTGTTAGCACCACAGAAAGCATCTACTACATAAAGTTTTTTGTTAGAAAGTTCTTTGATAGCGATGTCTTTTACAGCACTCCATGCTTCCTCAGATGCTGGATGGTTGTCGTTCTTGTATTCATCAGATGTCCACCATACAGTGTCTTTGGAGTTCTTGTCCATAACGATGAATTTGTCTTTAGGGGAACGACCTGTATAGATACCAGTCATAACATTGACTGCGCCAAGTTCACTTTCCTGACCTTTTTCATAGCCTTCCAGTTCTGGCTTGGTCTCTTCTGCGAATAATGTTTCGTAGGATGGGTTGTAGACAATTTCTGTTGTTCCAGTAATGCCATACTTGCTTAAATTGATTTCTGCCATTTTGTTTTTTACCTCTTTCCTTTAAATATAGTAATATGATAATCGCCCGCAAAAAGCAGGTTTTTATGATATCTTGACTGAGAAACTATAAATCCTAGTTACGTCATCATAATTATTATACATAAATAAGTCATAAAATCAATAAAAAAACTGCGAAATTTTTATAAAGTGAAGAAAGTTGAAAGATTTTCCCCCTAAAGAATTAGTCTCCTGCTTAAAAATGCTGCCATATAATTCTGCAGAAGTCCGTTGCGGCAGAACCCCAGACAAGCTATAATACAAAGTAAGAGTTGGACTTGGCTATCTCTATTGGAACAGAATATATCGGAATGCATCTGCATTACCGTTCTTTCGTGTGTATCCCTTAGCGGGTATCGCAGCAAACAAATGGATGCCGGGCAAATGTCTGAGCTTGATTCTTTATATTTAGCAGGAAAATACGATGCGAGTTTTGCCCGGTGTCCATCAATAAAAGTTTGTGCAGATACCCGCTTAGGGATACCAGAAAGAACGGTAGCAGATGCATTCGGATATATTCTGCCCTAGGAGAGATAGAGAAAAATATAATCTTACTTTGTAGGATAATCTTGTATAGAAAAGGAGCACATGGGCTATGAAGATATTTCACTTATCCGACCTTCACATCGGATTGAAATTAATGAATCATGATTTAAGGGAAGACCAGGAATATATCCTGCATCAGATTGTAGAGCGGGCCAGAGAAGAAAAACCGGATGCCATTTTGATTGCAGGAGATATTTATGATAAAGCAGTGCCGGCGGCAGAGGCAGTAGAGGTATTCGACTGTTTCATCAATGAACTGACGGAGATGGTGCCGGAGGCTGTCATTATGATGGTTAGCGGAAACCATGACAGCGCACCAAGAGTGAACTGTTTTCGAAGCATTTTATCAAGACAGCATTTATATATGATAGGAAAGCCGCCTGAGACGAAAGAGGAATACATTGAGAAAGTGACATTGACGGATAAGTACGGAAAAGTGAATTTTTATCTTCTGCCATTTGTGAAGCCGTCTATGGTAAAGCAGATTGTGGGAACGGATGAAAATGATAACAATCTTTCGTATGATGCAACTTTGCATAAACTTCTGGAAAGAGAAAATGTAAATGAAGCAGAGCGGAATGTGCTGGTGAGCCACCAGTTCTATCTGCCGGCAGGAAAAGCGGCGGAGGATGTTGAGCGGATGGATTCCGAAATCCGCACCGTGGGAAATATTGATGAAGTGTCTGCGGATGTGTTGGAGCGGTTTGACTATGCGGCATTGGGACATATTCATAAGCCTATGACCGTGGGAAAAGAGTGTTATCGTTACTGTGGAACACCTCTTGCCTGCTCTGTCAGTGAAGCGGGACAGAAAAAGGGCATTATTATGGTGGAACTGGAAGAAAAGGGCAGGCTTTCCACCAGAGTAATTCCGTTAAAACCACTGCGTCAGGTGCGTATTGTGGAAGGGGAATTAGAAGAAGTATTAAAGCAGCCATCCGATAATTTTGTAACTGTGATTCTTACCGATAAGGTGGATGTCAATGTCTTTGACATGCAGGACCGGCTGCGTCATGCATTTCCCAATTTGCTGGAAATCCGAAGAGAAACGCTGCACAAAGCCAATTATGAAATGGAAAAATTCCGGCATGAGGCAGAGCTTGATGCCTTTTCGCTATGCTGTGAGTTTATCGGAGAGATGAACGAGGAAGAGAGAGAAATTCTTAAGGAAGTCATCAATAAAGTAGAGGAGGAGAGTGAGTTATGAGACCATTAACCTTGGAAATACAGGCATTTGGGTCCTATGGAGACCGGACGAAAATTGATTTTCGAAAACCATCCCAGAATTTATTTCTGATTACCGGAGATACCGGTTCCGGCAAGTCCACTATTTTTGATGCCATAGCCTTTGCGTTATATGGAGAAGCCAGTTCTACAGCTAATAAAAAAAGTGGAACAGAGCTGCAGAGTCAGTTTGCTACAGCAGGCGCAGAGCCTTATGTGGAATTGAAATTCTGTGAAGGAACAGAAGAAAGCGGCGTCTATACAGTGCGCCGTGTGCCAAGACATGTCCGCCCATTGAAGCGGGGAAGCGGTGAAAAAGAAGAAAGCGAATCCGTTACCTTAATCATGCCGGATGAAATCGTTTATTCGCAAAAGGAAACGAATCAGAAAATCATTGATATTGTCGGGCTGAACAAGGGGCAGTTTATGCAGGTGGCAATGATTGCCCAGGGAGAATTTATGGAACTGCTCCGGGCAAAATCCGATGAGAAAAAAGTGATTTTCCGAAAATTATTCCACACAGAAAAATATGAAAAGATTGCCAATGAATTAGGAGACCGGAAAAGGAAATTAGATGCAGAGATTGCCACAATCCGTACGAAGTTTCATGCCAAAGCTGAGAATGCGGACATACCGGAAGCCTTTGAAGAAGCCGAAGCCCTGTTGGCATTGAAAAAGAAGATGCAGCAGGCGGATGCAAAAGCACCGGAGATGGAACGCTTTTTAGAATTGATGCAGCAATTGTGCCAGTATCTTAAGGAAGAGGGAAAGAAGAAAAAGAAGGAAGCAAAGGAAGCGGAAAAACTGCGGGAGCATTGCAGGAGTGCGTTGCAGGAAGCGGAAAATCTGCAAAAATCCTTTACCCAGATGGAAGAAGCACAGCGGGAGTTGGCACGCCTTTTTGAAGCGGAAGAGGAGATAAAAGAGACTGCCCGGTTAGAGCAGATGATAAAGCTTGCCTATGATGCAAGGCAGCTCTATCAGCAGTATGAAGAAGCGGTAAAGAGGCTGGAGAATTTAAAGGCAGAACAGCAGAAATTAGAAGAAAAGCTGCCGGAGATAAAGAAAGCTTTAAAAGAGGCAGAAAAGGAAAGAAACTTAGCAGAGGCGGAAAAGGAAACACAGCAGAAGAATTACAGTATTATAGAAGAAAAAGTAAATCGCACGAAAGCGGCATTGAAAGAAATAAGAAAAGCCGCACAGGAAGTAGAGCAGAGTAAAGATGCTTTGCAGCAGGCGGAAGAGACGGAAAAAGAGACAAAAGAAAAAAGCACTGTCTTAGAGCAGAATATCGTGCAGTGGAAGAAAGAAGCAGAAGCCTTCGAAGAAATTGAAGTAAGGAAGTTACAGATTACCGGAAAGAAAGATGCTCTTGCAGAAATTGAAGATGCCGTAGCAGAGATTACAGAATCAAAGCAGCTTCTTGGTAAAGAAAAGAAACAGGAGGAACATGCAAAAGAGATTTATCGGGAAGCATCCGGACAGTATCAGGCAAAGCAGCAGGAATACGAAGCATATCGTAAGCGGTTTTTCGATGCGCAGGCAGGTATTTTAGCAAAGGAATTAAAAGAGGGAGAGCCATGCCCGGTCTGCGGTTCCATGGAACATCCAAAGCCATGCATTGCGGTAGAAATGCAGGAAGAATTAAGCCGGGAAATGTTAGAAGCTTTAGAAAAAACGATTGCAAAGTTACAACAGAAGCAGGAAGCGGCATCTACAGAAGCCGGTGCATGCCACGTAAGAAGAGAGAACCGGGAGAAAGAGTTGGCAGAAAGAAAGGAAAAGTGCCGGAATAAAATAGAAGCCTTTGGAAAGGAAGCAAACCCGGCAGCCGATAATGAAATAGAACCGTGGCTTGTCGCACAAAAGAAAGAGCTTGCAAAAGAAGAAGAAACACTTTCTCAGGAGATAAAAAAGAAGAAGGAATTGTCTGATAAATTAGAAGAGGCAGAAGCAAAAAAGATTGCACTTCAAAAAGAAGAGACAGAAGCAACAGAAAAGAAACTATTGGCAAAAGAGCAGTTTGACCGTTGTCAGGCAGCTTACACAGAGCGGAACCGCACCCTTGACTATACATCTGAAAAAGAAGCGGATGAAGTCTTGGCAGAAGTACAGCAGAAGAAGGCTTCTGCAGAAAGTGCATATGCAAAGGCTGATAAAGAAAAGAGCCGCTTAGAGGAAGAGAAAACCGGTACACAGACAGGCATTGTCCGTTGTGAAAGAGAACTTCCGGAACGGAAAAAGGAAGCAGAAGCCAAGCAGCAAAAATATGATTTATATATAGAAGAAAAAGATATTTCCAAACTGGAATGGCAGACGCTGGTGGAGCAGTATTCGATAGATGCCATGGAAGAGATGCGGCAGAAAAGGGAAGATTATCAGAATCAGAAGACGATGTATCAGAGCCGCTATGAGACAGCGAAAGAAACTGTAGGAGAGAAAGAAAAACCGGATATAGAGAAGCTTTCAGAGGAACTTAAGGCAGCAGAGGAGCAGAGTAAGCTTGCAGGCAGGGCAGCCAATGAGTGGGAGATTTCTAATCAGAAGGATACGGAAATCTTAGAAGCGGTAGAGGAAATATGGAGCGGGCGGCAGCAGGTATTAGAGCAGCACAACCGTATAACACGGCTTTATACTGTCATTTCCGGAAATGTGTCCGGCAGCCGTATGGATTTGGAGACCTTTGTGCAACGCTATTATCTGGAGCGGATTCTTTATGCAGCAAACCGCCGTTTTGAAGAAATGTCAGCAGGACAGTTTGAACTCAGAATGTTTGATGAGAAGAAGGCTGCAATCGGAAAGAATAAGGGACTTGACCTTATGGTATATTCCAATGTGACCGGAAAAGAGCGGGAAGTCCGTACGCTTTCCGGAGGAGAATCCTTTATGGCGGCGTTGTCCATGGCACTGGGCATGGCAGATGAGATTCAGGAAAATTCTGCTGCCATACATCTTGATATGATGTTTATTGATGAAGGATTTGGTTCCTTAGACGAGCATGCAAGAGAGCAGGCAGTCCGGGTATTAAAAGAGATGGCAGGCGGCTCAAAGCTTATTGGAATCATTTCCCATGTAACAGAATTAAAGCAGGAAATGGAAGACCAGCTTCTTATTACAAAAGATGAAGAAGGAAGCCATGTCCGCTGGCAGCTAAGCTAGCGGATAGGCTCCCTGTTCTAACATTTCCGTCACCATGGCAGCCATAGCGGAAGGATGCTCTTTCATTCCGTTTTGCAGCCATTTTAAGAAAACATTATAGAGTGCACCGGAATAGAAGTAGACTTTATACCGGTGGATATCATTATAAGGCATGTCACCCATATGATTTTCTAATTCCTGATCAAAAAGGTCTAAGTAAATGTATGCAAGACCTGCCTTATATACACTTAAAATAAATTTCTTGTAAGTCTTAAAATACCGGAAAATCAGTAAAATTGCCTCATAGCTGAAAAAGTCATTTTCAAGCTTTTCTGCCCGCTTCCGGTATTCTTCCATAATATCGTCTGTAATCTTAATTAACACTTCTTCCTTGGAATGAAAATTCCGGTAATAGGAAGCTCTTGCTACTCCGGCAGTGGTAATAATATCGGTTACGGATATATCGGAAAATGCTTTGGTGTCCATGAGTTTGGTCAGGGCACGGGCAATCTTTAATTTTACCTGGCGGTTCGCTTCGTATCGTTTGTCTGTTTCTTTCATTTGAATGCTCCTGTTCGTATGTGCTATGGATGTGTGCTGGTGGGTGGGACAGAATATGATATTCGTTTCTTACGATTTGCATTTGATATGTGCATTGGTTCATTACGCAAAGAGCGTTATTTTTCTTAGCACTGTATTTTTCTTGCTGTCAGGCTGTCCTTTCCGTTGCTTTGACCGGATGCCGGCTCTGTCCGTCTGTTGCGGATACCACATTCCGTCTGAAAGAGACGCTAAGAATTCCGTTAAAAATTCTGTATCTTCCGGCAACCGGCACATATTCGCATCCATGCTTAAGATGTGCCTCGCTGGCACATCCCTGTGCCAGCGTTGCCGGTTGCTGCCGGAATTCTAAGCGTCTCTAACAGACTGCATATATCGTATCCGCATTCAGGCGAACAGAGTCCGGCATACTGTCAAACATTGGAAAGACAGGCTTTATCGGCAAAAGAAAAATGCAGTGCAAGAAAAACCGCTCTTTGACGTTAGAAGCAATGTATGTATCAAATACAAATCGTAATAACAAATATAAAACGACTGTCCCACCCACCGGCACCACATCCGTATCATGATACAAAATGATATAAAATGTCTCACATCAAACCGTTGAAAAAAGGGAAAACTATGCTACAATGCTACTTATGCAGCCACAACAATGTGATATAAATTATCTCACATATAGTGTGGCATAGATACAGACAACAGTCAAGAGATGGAGACGAAAATGAAGATAATTACAGATACAGGATCTGATATATTAGAAATCGAAGCAAAGGCAATGGGCGTGGAGCTGGTGCCGATTTCCGCAAACTTTGAAGATGTTATATTTGACCGGAATACAGAAGAGAATTTCAAAGCATTTTATGAGAAACTGCGCAGCGAGGAACAACTTCCGGTATCCAGCCAGCCATCACCGGCAGCATTTTTAGAAAAGTATGAAGCGGCAGAAGAAGCAGGCGAAGAAGTGCTGGTGATTCTTATTTCCTCGAAGCTTTCGGGAACTTATAATGGGGCAGTGCTGGCGAAGGAAATGTGCGGATATGAAAAGATATATATCGTGGATTCCCTGCAGGCATCCTTATCCTTGCGGCTTCTGGTGGAGTATGCCGTGAAGTTAAAAGAAGAAGGCAAAAGTGCAGAAGAGATTGCAGGAATCTTGGAAGAAGTAAAGAACCGCACCTATCTTACCGGTGTTCCGTCCACATTATTATATTTGAAAAAGGGCGGACGTATTTCTCCGGTAGTTGCAGCAGTGGGAAATGTAATGGGAATCAAGCCGGTACTGCTGCTCCGGAATGGAGAGATTGAAGGATATTCCAAAGCCCGCGGCATGAAAGCAGCCAAAAGCGGAATGCAGGCTTTCTTAAAAAAAGGAGAAGTGGATAGCTGCATGCCGGTAGAATTTGCTCACAGCAATAACCCGGAAATGGGAGAGGAATTCCGGAAAGAAACCATGGAAGCATTTTCACTGACAGAAAGCAGCTTACATGAAGTTGGAATGGCAATCGGAACCCATATCGGACCAGATGCACTTCTGATGGCATTTATTTTAAAAGAAAGCATGAAATAAGAATTTTCAGATTTAAGGATTCTTTAATAATTGATTCGTTATAGTAGAACCAGCAAAGGAAATAAAACTTTGCCGGTTCTTTTTTTTCTTTACAGGAAATTGCCTGCAAAGTAAAAAAACGCGAGGGTGCACACTGCGGCGTATAAGGTAGATGTCGCAAGCGACCGCCGCAGGCGCAGGAATGTGCCAAGGCACATTCTTTGTTACGAGTAGCGAGAAAATCGCAAAGCACGTTTCGCGTAGTTGAGGTATACTAAGAGGATAGAAAGGAGCAGAAGATGTTTTGGGATATCTTACGCAAAGACTTAAAGCGAAAGAAAATAATTAATATTGTAATTTTGCTGTTTATTATTTTAGCTGCCATGTTTGTGGCAAGCGGGCTGAACAATGTACTGACGGTAGTAAATGGAACCGATTATTATCTTAATCAGGCAGACATTGGAGATTATGTAGTACTGACCCAGCAGGGGGATGGCGGTGTGCCGGAGCTTTTGGATACCTGTCAGTATGTAAAAGACTACCGCATGGATCATATTATGTATGCAGCCAAGGGGAATATCAAGGCAGAGGGAAAAGAACTTGATATAGCAAACAAGGCAATGATCATAGAATCCATTTCCGAAAGTGAGATACATTTTTTCACAAAGGATAATAAGGAGCTTACAAAAGTGCCTGAGGGTGAGGTCTATGTCACAGGAAATTTCTTAGATGCAAATGATTTAAAAGAGGGGGATAAACTTACGATTACCCATGGCGAAAACAGTGTGGAGCTTACGATTGCCGGAAAAGCAAAAGATGCGCTGCTGGGTTCTGAATTTATGGGAAATAAAAGATTTATTTTAAATGAAGCGGATTATCAGAAATTTGCATCGGATGAAAGTCTTGCAGAATACCGTGGCGAGATTATTTATATTGACACAGACAATCCATCGGAAATAGCCTCTTTGTTAAGCAATGCATCCAACATCCTATTTAACCGGGGACGGGACATTTTTAAATTATGTTATGTCATGGATATGATTGGGGCATTTGTGGTGCTGGTTTTAAGTGTATGCTTGATGATAGTATCCTTTGCAGTGTTGAAATTTACGATTACTTTTACGGTGACAGAAGAATACCGGGAAATCGGTGTCATGAAAGCCATCGGAATTACGGACTTTAAGATACGAAGCCTTTATCTTGTAAAATATCTGATGCTGGCTGTTGTGGGAGCAGCAATTGGATTCCTGGCAAGCATCCCATTTGGCAATATGCTGCTGCAGTCTGTGACAGAAAATATGATGTTGGGAAACAGTCATGCCATTACGGTAAATTTCATAGGAGCAGTCATTGTTATTGCAGTTACTATCTGGTTTGCATACCGGTGTACCGGAAAAGTAAAGAAGCTGACACTGGTGGATGCTATTCGAAACGGTCAGTCCGGAGAACGCTTTAAAAAGAAATCCATTTACCGGCTGGGAAAAAGCCGTTTTAACAGTACCTGGTATCTGGCAGTCAATGATATTTTAAGCAGTCCAAGACGGTTCCTTACGATTATATTGTCCTTTTTCCTCTGTTCCGTTTTTATGCTGGGAGTGGTTATTACAACAGATACCATGAAAAGTAAGAATCTGATTACAACATTTGGAAAAGAAAGTGATGTCTACATATCAGATGTATCACAGGCAATGGGGAATATGGCAGGAAAGACCCGGGCTGATTTGGCAAAAGAATTAGATGACCTGGCAGAAGAACTTACGGAAGAAGGCATGCCATCGGAAATGTCTGTCGAGATACAGTATACTATAAAGATAAACTTTCACAGCTTCATATAGGGTTTAACATGGGGGAGTATCAGAATTTTCTGGTGAAGGCAGATACAGAACGTTTGCTGGAAGTATTGCAGAATATCATAGAAAATGCTATAAAATATGGTAGTGGCAAAAAAAATTGGTATATCAATTTCAAAAGAAGAAGACTGTGTGCTGATTACCGTGGAAAATACAGGAGAAGTTCTTCCGGCAGAAGAACTTCCGCATCTTTTTGACAGCTTCTATCGTGGCTCCAATGCAGGAAGCCAGGAAGGAAGCGGACTGGGGCTTTATATATGCAGAAAGCTGATGCATAAAATGAACGGGGATGTTTTTCTGAAACAGGAAGAAAATCTTTTTTCGGTAACTGTGGTAGTGGGGATGGCAAATTAGTCAATGAAAAAGGCAGGAAGAAAATGTAATATGATAAAAGCAGTTTTATTTGATATGGACGGAACACTCATTGATACAGAGAAATATTATAGAATCTGCTGGCCTAAGGCAATGGCGCATTTTGGCTATGAAATGAGTGATGAGCAGGCATTGTCCATGCGTTCCTTAGGACAACCCTTTGCACCGACGCATTTAAAGGAAATGTTTGCAGATGAGAATCTTGACTATCCGGCTATCCGGGCTTACCGGAAGGAATTGATGGAGGAATATCTTGCAAAGAACGGTATTGAGATAAAAAGAGGAGCTATTGAGTTATTGAATTTCTTAAAAGAAAAGAAAATCCGGCGGGCAGTTGCAACGGCAACCGACATGGAACGGACAGAAAGATATTTAAAGCAGATAGGACTATATCCGTACTTTGATGAAATCATCAGTGCAACCATGGTAGAACACGGAAAGCCGGCACCGGATATCTATACTTTTGCATGTGCACAACTTGGACTTGCTCCGGAAGAATGCCTTGCGGTGGAGGATTCGCCCAATGGGGTTATGAGTGCTTGTCAGGCAGGCTGTCAGGTGGCAATGGTTCCGGATCAGACACAGCCGGATGATGAATTAAAAAAGAAACTTACGATATGTGCAAATACACTGGATAAATTGAAAATTTTATTTTCATAAAATGGGAGAGGAAAGATGAATTTTTTATTTGATACCTCAATTGATGTGAGCCGCAGACAGTTTTATGTGCTGGCAATGGGAAGCTGTATCGGAAATCTGGCAGGATTTATTGGAAATGCATTGATTTTCGGATGGAGCGGAACAACGATTTTCTGCGGAATCTGTATGTTACTTATGGTCGCAGGAAGTTTCATTGGAATTAAAAAAGGTCAGATACGTTATGCGTCTTATTTGATGATAGCAGTATTAAGCCTTGTGGAATTTCCGACACTATATTATATATATCAGACGGGAACGATTGTATACATGGTACTTGCGATGGTAGCAATTGCGATTTTTATTCCAACCGGAAATGCAATCCGGTTTGCCGGCGTGGTAATTGTAGCAGATGTGGCAGCAGTTATTTTAGCCTATATGAGACCGCTGGAAAGTGAAAAACTGTCAAAAGAAGTCGTGCTGCAGAGCACACTTTGTTCCCTGCTTATCGTTTTACTTTGTGTCTTTTTGCTTTCTATCCTGCTTCAGATGCAGAGACAGAGACAGGAAGAAGAAGTAAAGAAGTTGAATGAACAGTTGAAAGATGCCGCAGATAAAGATGCACTGACCGGAATCTATAATCGTCGTTATTTAAATCAGTATCTGGGAGACCTTATTCTGGATGAGAAGGAAGAATTTGATGCGGTACTGATTGACCTTGACTTCTTTAAACATGTGAATGACACATACGGACATGGGTTTGGAGACATTATTCTGGTGGAATTTGCAAGACTTTTAACAAAGCATGTAAAGAACAAAGGGATTGCAGTACGCTTTGGCGGAGAAGAATTTATGCTGGTTTTAAAGGGGATGAACACGGATGAAATCGGTAAAATGCTAGAGCATATAAGATGGGAATATAAAGAATTTACAAAGCATGAAAAGAATATCGAATGTTCTTTCAGCAGTGGAGTACAGCATTATACAGAAGGGATTGCTGTTACGGTATTATACCGCTTAGCGGATGAGAAGCTCTATGCTGCAAAAGAACGGGGAAGAAACCAGGATGTATTTGATTTAGAATCATAGAAAGATAAAAAAGGGGCGAGAAACGAAAAGGAACATCAGGAGGATTCGTTTGTGAAAGGGAAAAAGTTTTTAGTAATGATATTAAGTGCAGCGTTGGGAATGTCAACGTTTGCGGCTTGCGGAAGCAGAGTCGTGGAGTCGGAGAAAAAGACCACAGAAACAGAGGCAGAGACTGAGACGGAAGAAACGGAAAACTCAGAAGAGGTGACAGAGGAGACAGAAACGGAAAATGTGGATGAAGATGACATTTTTGCACAGCTTGCAGGAGAAAGCTTTATGTTTACCAGCGGAGCCGGTGCATGGGATTCTACATTGATTTTATCCGAGGATGGCTCTTTTGTGGGAAATTATCATGATGCAGATGCGGGAGATAGCGGGGATGGATATCCAAATGGAACCCTTTACTATTGTGATTTCTATGGAAAATTCACCCAGCCGGAAAAGATAAATGATTATACCTATGAGATGCAGTTGGAGAATATTGCAACGAAGGAAACAGAAGGCGACACGGAAATTAAAGACGGCGTGAAATATATTTACACGGGACCGGCTGGTTTGGAAGAGGTTTATGATTTATATATTTATCTGCCGGGTGCACCGTTAGATGAATTGCCGGAAAGATTCCTGGACTGGGCATCCATTGGTCTTACCGATGATGATACGACGCTTCCATTCTATGCAATTTTTAATACGCTGACCTTTGATACCTTTTTAGGACCGAGTGGAGATAAGGTTACAGTAAATGATAAAACCACAACTTCCGATGTATCCATAGAGAGTGAATTGCAGAAAATCGAGGAGAAAGCAGCAGCCATGCAGGAAGACCTTTCTAGTGGAGAACTGGCACAGCAGGAAATGAATGCCCTGTCTCTGCAGTTGTATCAGTTGTGGGATAATGAGCTGAATTCTATCTGGAGCCGTTTAAAAGAGACTTTGGATGAGGACACTATGGCGACTCTTACCCAGGAAGAGCGTGACTGGATTAAGACAAAAGACAGTGCAGTAGAGGAAGCCGGCAAAGATGCCGAGGGCGGAAGCCTGCAGCCATTATTGGAAAATGATAAGGCGGCAGAATTAACAAGAAACAGGGTATATGAACTGGCAGAGTATTTGAAATAAAAAGATATTTTAGCGAGGAAAAATGGTTACATTAAATGATTACTTATACTCCGGAGCAACGGTGTTCCGGATATTGAAAAAGTATACGCAGGACCTCCGGGCATCCGCAAAAGTATCAAAAAATGAAGTGGATCTGGTGCACTGCAATTTCCTGATTCAGATTATGGAGCTGTTAGAGCACAATGATTTCCTGACAGCGCAGTCCCAGAAAATCCGTGAGTTCTACAAATATATGGCAATGGAATATCCTTATCTTTCCTTTACTTTTAAAGGAAGAATCAAGTCACTGATTCGTGCGGAGGGCAAATTCAACGGCTATATTGTAGAGTACATTTATGATTATTATAAAAAGCATAAAAGCTATCCGGACATTGCAGAATTAAAGGAAAAGCTGAACTGCTTCCGTGATCTGATTGCATACCGGATTGTGATTTCCATGCCACGGTGTCATTTGAAAAATCATGAGAACCGCGAAGAAGAGGAATTAAAGCACCTTTATCAGATTGCAAATGTGTTGCCACAGTTTTTAGAGGAGCGTGGATTTACGGCAGAGCCGACAGGCGGTGTCTTAAGAAGCAGTTCCCCGCTTTTGGATGATGCTGTAAAACCATATTACCGGGATTATATCACCAGCGAAAATGAGGACGATTACAAATCCTTACATATTACTTTTTATGATAACAGTGCGAGATGTTATGTGGAAATGCAGCTTCGCACAAAGCAGATGGATGACATTGCAGAAATCGGTTCCGCCAATCATATTAATTATGAGAAAAAGCAGGAAGCATCCAGAGCACGCCGGGATACCATCCCGGAGGGAGAATGCATTTATTTTGATGAAGCTTATGAACGGTGCAGGCGTTTGCAGGAACTGGAGCTTTCCGGTGTGGATGTCGACATGTTTACAGCAGTAAGCAACAGCCTGATGAATGACGGCTGCGGCTTATACCGGGGAAGACTGATTCTTCCTTATGAGCATTTGTCGAGATTTCAGAATGATTTGATTGATTAGAAACAGAACAGAATGGAAGCGTACGAAACGGAGAAGGCAGCTATGGGTGAAAATATGGAAAAGGAACAATGGATGAAAGAGAGTCTCCAGATGCAGAAGGCAAGCTGGATTCAGGATGAAATTACAAAGCGCAGAGAGCGGGAAGATGAGTTGCTGCAGCAGATTTTTATGGAACAGAAAATGTTGCAGGAACTGGACGAAGACATGGACGAAAATATGGCACATGCCAGAGAAGGCCGCAAATACCGGGAGGACATGAAGGAGCGGGTCAATGACCGGGTATATGAAATCCATGACCTGAGTGCAGATAAGCGAGAGGGAATGCGGGAATACAAATATGCATATCGCAGAGGCTACGCCCTTGCCATGTTTTTCTTTTCACTGGCATTGTGCGTCTTTGTAGGCTTTTTACATGGAATCACATCACAAATCTGTCTGATGCTGATGTTCTTTACCGGCGTGCAGGCAGCCATTTTTGTACACCAGAAGCAGTGCTTCTTTCTCTGGAGACTCATCTGTGACATTTTCTCAGCAGTAGTTTTCCCGGTGATGCTGGTTCTCTTTATCGGTTATGAATTAAAGTACGGCTTCTACGATTTCCTGCTTCCAATCTGCCTTATCGTAGGACTGGTGCTGCTGGCACTTACCACAGCATCCTATTTCCTCTACGATCCATACTGCAGTGCCCGCCGCAGAGTCGGTGATGCCAAGAGCATGATCCGTTCTATCGAGCGTTCCGCCAAAAAGCAGGTCAAGAAGAGCCAGAAGCAGCAGGCGAAAGACGAGCTTCGCCAGAACCGCCTGCAGCAGAAGGAGCAGGATAAAGCCGAGAAGCTTCGCATCAAAGAAGAGCAGCGCCAGGAAAAAGAGCTTAAGAAAGCCGCGCAGCGCGAAGAACAGCAAAAACTCCGTGACGCAAAGAAGCAGGAAGCCTTAGAAAACCGCGAAGAGAAGAAGCTTGCCCTCATGGACGCTGTGGCAGCCAAGAAAGAGCAGTTCCGGGAGAAGTTCCGGAAGGATGAGGGAGTGGAAGAAACGGAAGAAGAGGAGAAAGAGAAAGAGGGCGTTTTGGCTTCGGATGAAGGCACGGAAGATGCAGAAAATACAGAGCAGGGCGAGACAGTAGTTGTGGACAATGCGGCGCAGGAAGAAAGTGTGGTTTTAGAAGAAGGAGATGTGTCGGAGGATGCAGCGCAGAAAGAAGAAGTGTTAGAAGAGGAAACTGTGCTGGAGGATGTGGTGGCATCGGAAGATACTGCGGATTCGGGGGAAGATGAGGCAGTTTCGAGTCTGGATGAGGACGAAGAATCCGGGGATAAGGATTCTGAGGAAGAGAAAGTTCTGACAGAAGATAATTAGATAGATGAGGGTTGTAAGATAAGAGCATGGAAGAAATTCTGTGCTCTTTTGTGATGGAAAAATAATTAGATAAGGATAGAGATATAAGTATAAGATAGGAATCATAGAAAGTATTGTCGAATTGGGGTGTGAAGCAGATTGATAAGAGGGAAGATTTTGACGATTTTTATTAAAAAAGGTTGCAATTTGGAGGAGGGAGATGCATAATATTTATATAGAATTTTGGGGGGAGAGAAAAGTTATGAAAAAGCTAAGTAAATATGATAAAAAGAAATTAGAAGTTCACAAAAGATATGATGCGTAAGGGCATTGGTCGTTTGTGAATTTTTTTGTTGGGGAATGAAAGGGGAGAATGCAGTGTTCTTTTTTCAAACAAGATTCTTTTGGCGAATAAAGAATATCTCATAAAGGGTAATAAATAAGAGATTTGAGGTCTATTCTGGTGAAGATAAGGAAATGACGGATAGAAATACGGCAATAAGCGTATTAAAAGGAATAGTTGAAAAAAAATCAGAAGAGAATGGTGCACAGGATAGAAACGGAAGACACATATGCCATGTTGTTTAAGTTGCATTATATATTTGATGAAGTTCATTCGCTATATATAAAAGAAAAAGACGCTAGAATTCAGTTAGTAAAGCAAAATGTTGCTGAGACAGAATTATTAGATGAATTCACAAATAGACAGAATATATATTGTTGTTAATGTTAGCAGAGATTTAGTATTGTTGGGGGAAGTAAATGAATGATTAAAGAGGTACAGGTATTTAATAATAATTCAATATATGTATATTTTTTATCATGTATAGTGATTTTTAGTTATCAGCATTTTTCAAAAAAGCAAAAAATCTCATTAATATATGCAACTACAATTGCAATGGAAATCATTTCTCAATATAGTTGTAAGATGACTGCTGTTATGCTACTTATGTCAATGTTTATATTGGAGGAATATTTGTCTGATGATAAAGTTAAATGTGAACTCCTTAGTAATCTTTGGTACAAGATAATAGATTTTGTATATCAAATTTTGTTTATTGATGCTGGAATATGGATTATAATTAATATTATAGTATCGGGAAATTGGTTAAAAGATTATTTGATTGAAAAAGGGATAACTATAAGTTTATTTTATGGAGTTAATATATGTATTTTATTAATTACCATTCATAAGTTAAATACATTAAAATTTGGAATGTGTGATTTTAAAACTATAAAAGGTTATTTTGATAAATTTGATGGGAAGAAAATAGAGTGGGAAAATTATGAATTACAGCAAAGATTTGAGATTATGGTTGAGCTGGAGGATAAATCTTTTTTTGAAAGAAAGAAATCTTATAATTGGTTTTCAATAGAGTTTATTGATTACAAAATTAAGGCGTATAGAGCCAATAGGGAGATGATGAAGAGATATAAGGTGAAAAAATCAGTGATTCAAATGCTGAAATATATTTGGACATTAATAAAAGAAATGAGATTCTTTAGATATATAATAGGTAAAATAAGAAGAAAAATAGAGGAAAACACATGGACTATTAAAGATTTTTTTGGGCGATTAAAAAGCAAAATTCGTGGGTGCTCTACTTTGGAAATGCAATTAATTCGTAATATAGGTATAGAAAAAGGGTATAGTAAATGTGTTATTCGGAGAAAGATTTTTGAATTTATATATACATATCTTTTTTTTAATGGACTAAAAGACTATTATGAAAATACTCGGAATAATAAACGCAGGGAATTTAAAAAGTTTATTTTATATGTATATTTACATTCAATTAAATTGAATATTTATGGAAATGAATTTAAGGCTATAAATAAACTGTTTGAACAGGAAAAGGTTGAAGAGTGGGATATAGATGAATTCTATGTTGCAATTCTTTCTCTTACAGGTGCTCCAGTTACACCAAAAAGAATGGTTTTATATCCTTATACCATTACTCATACTGGAATTAATTTAAATAGAGCGATAGCTTGGCGAAATATGATTAGGGATGGACGTATTACAGAAATACAAAAAGAAAAGTTTGATGATGATATTGTAGAAAAGGTCTTTTATGTTATAAATGGAAAGATTATACCTTATATAGAAGGGGGGATATTTTATGGTCCCAATGATGGAAAAGATGATTGGCCTAGTTATGGGAAAAATAATTGTTGGAGCTTTGCAAGAACTGTATATTGGCATATTTGGTGGGAAAAATTTAGTAATAAAGCAGGAACGGATGATGATATGTTAAACAAATGTCATTCTTTGGAGGAACGAACTATAACACCAGAACATTGTAAAAGGTACTTGGGGATGGCTGAATCTGGTGCTGTCATTAGAATAAGTGATGAAATAAAAGGAAGTGATAGAATGGGTAAATATAAGCATTCTCAGATTTTGTTGGATCATGATAAAAATGGTATTACTATTTATCAAAGTAATGATAAAAATACAAGTATAGAATATTATACGTGGGATGAGTATGCTGAGAAATATAAGAAATATAAGTATTTCAAATATATAAAATGGCCAGTACAGGCTCTCGTAAGAGAGTAGAAACAAAAGTGAATCACGATAATTAAGAAACCTTAAGTGCAATACCTAGTTCTATGTCAGAATTTGATATAAAATGAAAGTTTATTTTTGTTAAGAAAAATGAAGAAAGCAAAAGACTGGAATACTATACAAAATTATACAGTATTTATCAAATTTTGAAGGGAAAATATATATGATTAAGGTATTATTTATCTGCCACGGCATGATAATATCTTGGTGTTTGAAACTTTGATTTTATATGGTTTTGCGAAAGTTGAAACCAAGGTTTACAACTTTATGAGTGAGTCACGATATAATAAAATATAAAATGAGGAGGATTGGAAAATGGAAGTACGAAAAATATCTAATACAAAGAATATAATATGCTTGGTTATAGGATGTGGTATGTTATTTATATGTGTCATATCAATACTGGTTGGCATTTTCTTTGAAAAACGTAAGTGGTTAAGTCAAAGTAGTGATTTGTTTTTTTTGTTGCTAGGTGTAATAGGTATTTTATTAATATTAACAGGCATTGTGAATATTGTAAGCAATATTGAAACAAATAAGTATTTAAAAAATACACCATATAGTCTAGATTATCAAAAGGAAATTTCAACATATACAATAATTGGGAAAGATAAGAAAAAACCTAAAAATGGAGCTTTGAAATTTTATAAGTATAGTGAGTGGAAAGATTATATTGAGAAAACGTTTAAGGATATTATAGATGATGAAGATGCTTATCGTTATATGATTAGGAGACTCAGGAACAAAGAGAGTTATAAAGAATTGATTATTTCAGCAGTGATTCCGATAGAAGTGGGAATGTTTAGCACGTTTTATTCTGCTGGAAATAATGTTTCTGAATTTGGTACAAGTATTTCTATATTAATATCTGCAATTATTTTAAGTATTATTGTGACAGTCAATTATCTGGAGTGCAAAGAGGAGATTGGATTTATTTCGGATTTTAATGAAATAATATTTCCTTCAAAAATACATAGAAAATAAAGCACTTATTATGAAAGGACCTTAATTACGAACAAACGAACCCGCTGGGGAATGTTAAGAAAGCATAGATGTTGTGAATGACTTGATATTCTTTGACGGGTTTGTTATTTAATTATGGGCTTTGGCCTGTTGAGTGCATCTTCATTTCTCACAACGGAGAAATGGAGATGGGCGAAACAATAAACCACCTGCTATTGATATGATATGCCCCCTGTCAAGTAGACAGGTGCAATATCTAAAAATGAGTACAGATTATACCTACATTTCGATTGAAGTGTAGAGTAAACTCGCATAGATGATTTCCGGAGTTGCGATTTCATCGCACAAGAATATTCACTTTCGGGTGAAATTTTCACCTTGCAGTGGAGGGCACAGCAATATGAAAGTAAAAATTGAAAATATATCTGATAATGTGGCAAATGATATTCTTGTATAAAATGCTAATATGAAGATTAAAAGTAAGGCATAAGAGATGAAGAATTATTTTTCAAAGTCGAAATATTGCAGGTTGTGGCAATGTCCAAAGATGCTGTGGATGGATAAATATAAGCCGGAAGAGAATGCAGATGATGCCACAGATGACTCCAGAATGGAAGTGGGAATAGAAGTTGGAAAACTGGCCAGAGAATTATTTGGAGAGTCGGTGGATGTAACAGAAACTACAAATAATCAGTTAGATTTACCTGCAATGATAGAACGGACACAAGTAGAAATAGAACATGAGACATCGGTTATATGTGAAGCCTCATTCTCTTATCAAGGGTGCTATTGTGCGGTAGATATTTTGAAAAGAGAATATAATGGATGGGCAATTTATGAAGTAAAAAGTTCAACGGTAAATAAAAAAATATGAAAGCGGTATACGTGGCGGATGTTGCTTATCAGAAATATGTGCTGGAACATTGTGGGGTGCGGATTACAGGAACATACATCGTTTCCATCAATAACAATTATATATATGATGGCGAATTGGATTTAAAAGGACTGTTCCAGATTACAGATGTGTTCGGATTCGTGAAAAATGCGATTGGTGAGGTAGAGAATAATTTATTAAAAGAAGATACATTGTTGGAATCAGAGGCTGAGCCGGATCAGGAACTGGGATTATATTGTAAAGTCCCATATGGATGTCCATACTGGGACTATTGTAAAAAAAATTTGCCAAGACCGTCTGCATTTGACTTGTACAGAATGCCGTTAAAAAAGAAATTAGAATATTACAGGGAAGGAATTTCTGATTATAAGCAATTAAAAGCCTGTGGAAAGCTTAAGAATGAAAAGCAATTAAGGCAGATTGAATTTGCATTAGAAGACAAGGGGACATATGTAAATATTGATGGAATCCGGGAATTTTTAAGTACATTATCTTATCCGTTGTATTTTCTGGATTTTGAGACAATGCAACCAGTGATACCATTGTTCCTGGGAACAAAGCCATATCAGCAAATACCATTCCAGTATTCTTTGCATTATATAGAGTCGGCAGGTGCACCGTTATTACATAAAGAATTCCTTGCAGAATCAGGAGAAAATCCATTGCGGGCAATTGCGGAAGCTTTGTGCAGGGATATTCCGATGAATGTATGCGTAACGGCATACAATAAGTCGTTTGAGTGCAGCAGAATCAAGGAACTGGCAGTAATGTTCACGGATTTAGCTGAGCATTTATTAAATATCAGAGATAATATCAAAGATTTACTGGATCCATTTCAGGCAGGCCATTATTATAACCGGGCGATGGGAGGATCATTTTCAATTAAAAGTGTCCTGCCAGCGATATTCCCGAATGATCCGAAATTGAATTATCATAATCTAGAAGGTGTGCATAATGGTTCGGAGGCAATGACGATATTTCCGAGGATAAAAGATATGCCTGCGGAGGAGCAGAAAAAGGCAAGGCATAATTTGCTGAAGTACTGTGAGCTGGATACCTATGCGATGGTGAAAGTGTGGGGAGAGCTTGTGAGAATTGTGGAAGGAGATACGGAAGATGGAGATTGAAAAGGAAGTTGCTGAATTTGTGGATACAATTAAAAAAGATCCGTTTAAATATTATTTTCAGAACAAAGAGAATGAAAGGGTAAAATGGGAAGAAGATAAAGTTTATGTTGATGCCTTATATCAAGGATATTTGGATGCTTGTAGAACATTTAAATGGGAAAAAGATGGTAAGGATAACAAAGAATATATCCGTGAAATATTTGAAGAAAAAGAAATAGTAGGAGATATGAAGAATTATCTTAGGGCGGATAAGCTAGAAAGTTTTGATGAAATTCATAAAAAAATATGTGTTAATTTAATTGAGAAATGTAAAGAAAGGACAAATATGACATATGGTCAAGCACAAAAAATTATAAATATGGCGTTTAAGTATTTGTATTGTTGTAAACATGATTCAGAAATGGAAGAAAGATTTAAAGCTTGCCATATGCCGTTAGATAGTTTTAGCTTGGAATGGTTCAAAAGAAAGTTTAAGGAGAAATTTTTTTCAAATCCTGATAGTTATTCTGAAAATAATAGGGAGTTACCGGAAAATTTATTTACAAAAAAAGGTGAAAAAAAACTGAAAGCGGAGTCAATAGGTTCGTGGAGTTCTATGCAAACATGGGAAGAGGATTGTAAAAAACAAGAATATCCATACGAATTTTATGCTCATGTTATAAAGCAATATTGTAAGGAGAATTCAATTACACCATTACAATTGGATTTTATTGTTTGGTCTAAAATGCAGAAAATTATGGCTGCAGAGTCATTTATAAAGACTTTTAAAGACGATGATGAAGAGAATAAAGAAGTTATAAATTCAGAAGAACTAGAGCCATATGATATACTTAACTTGAAAACGACGTTAGAAAATAGATTGAGTGAAATCAGACCTTTAATATGCAAATGATTTACTAATAGAATATACAAAGTAAAAAACAGTGTTTCGGCACTGTTTTTATATGCTCAGAAGAAATGAACTATTTTTGCCCCATGCAATCATATATCCTAATTATTTATCAAGCACAGATAGGAGTGAAAAAGTTGAAAATATCCATTTATTCAAGAAAATCAATAGAAAAATTATTGAAAATAGATTTCCGTAAAAATGCAGCAGTAATCAGTTTCTATGGCTCACTGGGTAAATTTCGAGATGAGGAATACAAACCAGTAGACTATTCGACAAAAACAAACTGTGTATGGCTGGATGATATACGACCGGCTTCGGAAGGATATGTATACAGTAACTAATTTCCCAACAATATGTTGTAAGATGATTTGTGTACCCATTAAATGGGTAAAAAACAGTAAATGTACAAAATGTGGCGCAGATTATTTGAGTTGTAAGTGCGTCAAATTTATTGATGAGGATGTATCGGAACATCATATAGAATATGAACAGATAGGGATGACTTGGACAAATCGAGTGTGTGCGTAGTATCCGAAAGGAGAAATCTCCTTCAATTAATAATAGTTCTTAGTGGTAGAAATTTCCCGTTTACTACTAACAGGTAGTAGCAACTTGCAGGGTTCTACTCCAATTTGCTACAATCTGTAATTTCAGAGCATTTCATCATAACCCCGGAAAGCCTTGCAAAACAGGGCATTCCGGGGCAAAACAAGGAGAAACAAAACAATGATAAAAATACTATTTGTGTGTCACGGCAGATTATGTCGTTTCTTCTAGAAAGCCAGTAATAGCAAGGGCTTGCGGGTATGCGAGGTTAAAAAATAACACAAAAATAACACTCTTGCGGGGATGGGGGAGGCTTATTAGAAGCTAAAACTGTAGGGGTGGACATGGAACTTGAAGACAAGGAAAATGGGGATGTGATAGAGGGAGAGGATCAGCTGGGCTGGTCCTTTTTCAGTGGAGTTAAACTTGTCTGAGTAATATGCTACAAACAAGTTTGTGGGCTGAAAAAACCAAAATAAAAGTGCCGAAAAATACAAGACGCAAAACATTAAGCAAACGCAATAATTAAACGCAAAATATCGAATTGATTTGACTTTTTGCGTTTTACTGAGGTATAATTTGCGTAAGATGAGGAATAATATTGCGAATGACAGGAGCTGATATATATATGAAAACTTGTAAAGAAAAGGCTTTAGAGTGGAATGTTTCGCCACGTTCCGTAAATGATATGTGCAAAAAAGGAAGAATACAGGGTGCAATAAAAGAAAAAGGATCTTGGTTAATTCCAGACGACTCTCCAAAGCCAATGGATGGAAGAGTGTCTAATGGAAAATACATCAAGAAAAATATGGTTGCGAAAGCAGAAGTTAAATCATTACCAATCGGCATCTCTGACTATGTTCGTGCGCAGGAAGAATATTACTATGTCGACAAGACGTTATTAATCAAAGAATTCTTGGATCAAAAGCCATTGGTATCTTTGTTTACGAGACCAAGGAGATTCGGAAAGACCTTGAATATGGATATGCTCAGAGTGTTCTTTGAAATATCAGATAAGAATACTAGTAAGTATTTTGCCGATAAAAATATTTGGCAATGTGGAGAAGAGTATCGTTCACATCAAGGAAAATATCCAGTCATATTCTTAACTTTTAAGGATGTTAAATTTGATACTTGGGACGCAACAATAGATAAAATAAGGGGACTACTTCAAGAAGAGTATGGAAGACATCAAGAGCTACTAAATAGTGATAAGCTCTCACAATATGAGAAGGAGTATTTTACAAAGATTATTAGTGCTACAGCTAATGAAGTGGAGCTTACTTCTTCGCTAGAAAGACTATCTAAAATGCTTGCTTCACATTATGATAAGGCTCCAGTAATCATTATTGATGAATATGATACTCCGATTCAAGAGGGATACTCTAAGGATTTCTACGATGAAATTATTGGATTCATGAGAAATTTCTTTTCAGGAGCATTTAAGGATAATAAGAATTTATCCTATGGTTTCCTAACAGGAATTTTGCGTATTGCTCAGGAAAGTATCTTTAGTGGTCTAAATAATTTAACAGTGAACTCCGTAATGGATGAAGAATACGATAGCTTTTTTGGATTTACAGAATCTGAAGTGAAAGCAATGCTCAGTTACTATGGAGTATCAGATAAAGAGGAGGAACTTAAAGACTGGTACGATGGATATTTGTTTGGCAGCGAAGAAATATATAATCCATGGTCTGTAATCAACTATATTTCCAAGGGATGCCTTCCTCAAGCATATTGGGTAAATACAGGAAAAAATGAAATCCTTGATGATGTACTAAGAGTGGCTACAGATGATATTACAGAAAGATTATATGACCTTTTGCAAGGAGAAAGAGTAGTTGCAAGAATTGATCAAAATGTGGTGTATAGATCGATTGCGGAGGATCCAGCAAATATTTATAGCTTATTGTTGGTTGCTGGCTATTTGAAAACTCCTAAAAAGGAACTGCAAGCAGATGGTTCATATTTATGTGAAGTATCAATTCCAAATAGAGAGATTGCAGCTGTATATAAGAGTGAAATCTTGTCACATTTCTTGCAAACTGGAGCAATTACAAGGACTACAGCAAATAAGATTGCAGAAAGTCTTTATGCCAATGATTACAAGAAGTTGCAGAGCGCTATTGGGGAATATATGGATAAATCAATTAGCTTCTTCGATGGTGGAGCTGAAGGATTTTATCATGGTTTGATGCTAGGATTAATAGCATTAATGGATAATCAGTATAAGATTAAATCGAACCGAGAATCTGGAGATGGCAGATTTGATGTTTCTTTAATTCCAAGAGAAAAAAGGTATCCTGGTATTATTTTGGAATTAAAGTGGAAAGAAAAATTAAGCGATGTTGAGCTTGAAAAATGGTCTAATGAAGCATTAAAGCAAATTGGTGAGTTGCGATACGATTCTGAAATGAAAGAGGATGGAATTACGGAAATCTTGAAGTTTGGAATTGCTTTTTCGGGGAAGAAAGTATGTGTAAGAACTGAGTAGAACAAGAATTTAGTGCAAAGGAGGCGATAGTATGTTTCCAACAATTAATAAAAAAGAAACAGGTGTTAATCTTCGAAGAATTATGGATATGAGAGGAGTAAAACCAAAAGATATTCAAGAATATTTAGGGTTTGGATGTGTGCAGAGTGTTTATCGATGGTTGGATGGCGTTAGTATGCCAACAGTCGATAATCTGTATGCAATTAGCAAAATGCTTCAAGTTCCTATGGATTCAATTGTTTGCGGAAATGCTGGAAGAACAAAAAGTCAAATGGATGCATGTCTTACGGATCAGGAGAGAAGAGTTTATACCTACTATAAGAAAATGAGAGAATTAAATGCAGCATAATTTTTGAACTACAAGTTCAATGACATTACATGAATCCTCCCTTAGAATTATATTAAGAGATAGTTTTAAGGGAGGATTTTTTATGAGCGAAAAGATGTTAGTAACACAGGCTCTTGACGAAAGAGACCTACTAGTAAAGAAGATATCAGATAAAATTGACAAAGCAAGTTTTGTGGATACCATAAAGCCAAATGAGGATAAAGTATATTCAAAGCGCATTGGCAAGGATGAATATGCGAAAGAAGCGGAGTCGTCATATCAGCAGATTGTTGATTTGATTGAACGATTCCAGAAAATTGACGCAGCTATTGTTGCATCCAATGCTGAAACAGAAATCACAACATCATATGGAAAATTCACAGTTGCTGGAGCTATTTCGCTTCGAAGCAGACTTCGTGGACTAGGAACATACGATGGAGAAGCTGATTTTGAAGGAATCCTTAAGTCTAAAATGCAGGATGAGTATAACGAGCGTGTGCGCACATGTGATCTTAAGAACAGTCAGCTTCAGAATACTGCTGAGAGCATGCGCCTTAGCATTCTCGGAAAAGACAGTAAAACAAAAGACGATAAGCCCCTTGGAGTCGTGGATGCATATGTGAAGGAAAACACAACAGAACTTGTGGATCCGCTTGATATCAAGAAAAAGATAGAGAGCCTGGAGGAAAAGAACAATACACTTTTAAAGGAATTAGATACTCAGATTAAAGTGTCTAATGCGACTACTTTGATTGAAATAGCATAAAGTATTTGCCTGCATTGCGAAAATCCTAAATCTGGCTTCCCGTAACAGGGTTACGTTACAAGATAAGTATACCAATTCAGCGAAAATTGGGTTACCAATATACAAAGTAGCGCAATGGGTAGCGCACATGATTTGTAATCGTGAAGTTGTAGGTTCGAATCCTATCTTTGAAAACATTGGTTTAACAGCGATGACTGATAATCATCTCCAATTTTAACGGTTTTGTGTCTTATTTGAACATTTAATTGTGAATTGTAAACTTTTAAATGATTGAATTGTTTTAGGTAAAATAAAAACATTGATTTAGGCATAGAGATATGCTGAAATCCATGAAGATGGTTAAAGTGTTAAGCCAGTTGACTGAGGAATATCCACATGGCTGCAATGTGGGCAAATATTTAATGGTGGAGTCATGGCGTAAGCTATGGCTCCATTTTAAGTTAGGGATGATTTAGGGAGGAATTAAGAAATGGCAAGAGAAATCAGTAGAATAGAGCCAATGATTGATGAATTCAGGAAATTATAGGAAAAATATCTGGATTTAAGATTTGGACAGTTGGTTTGTAACATTGTGCTAGAAAATCAATTGTTCTATGTGGAGGATGACATTATGCTAGAGAGAATTCAAGATTGGGAGAAGAATAGAAGGTGAAAGCTATGATTTACATAACAGGAGATACTCATGGTGATATGAACCGCATAGTTCGATCCTGTGAAAGAATGGAGACTTCCCAAGAAGATATCATGATTATATTAGGTGATGTGGGCCTAAATTATAATGGAGATTCCAGGGACAGAAGGAACAAAGAAAAAGTAGCAAATCTACCGATTACGTTATTCTGTATTCATGGAAATCATGAGCGAAGACCAACAACTATTGTAGAATACAAGCTGCAGGAGTGGAATGGCGGAAAAGTATGGGTTGAAGAAGCATATCCAAATATTCTCTTTGCAAAGGATGGAGAAATATATGATATAGCGGGCATGAAAACAATTGTAATTGGTGGGGCATATAGTGTTGATAAATTTTATAGGTTAAGCAAAGGCTACAATTGGTTTGAAGATGAGCAACCGTCAGATGAGATAAAAGCGTATGTAGAAAAGCAACTTAGTAATAATGACTGGAATGTTGATGTGGTCCTATCACATACTGTTCCGTATGATTATCGACCGGTGGATTTGTTTCTTTCAATGATTGATCAGAGTACAGTGGATGAATCAACAGAGCTGTGGCTCGGAGAGATTGAAAAGAAGCTGGATTACAAATGGTGGTATGCTGGGCATTATCATACATCAAGGGTAAGAGATAAGGTTCAGATAATGTTTGAGGATATAGAGGAGTTTCTACATAGAAAACTAGATTATCAATAAGCATTGAAAAATAGAAAGTGATGGATTGGAATGAGAAGAAGCAAAAGCTATGAAGTAAGAGATCCAATAAATATATGGAATAAATATGATTTTGCTATGTCAGGTCTCGGAAAGAAAAGCAAAATCTTGGCAAAAATAAAACATTTTTTTAAATGCGTAAAGTGGAGTAAACAGCGTATTACAAGGGGCTATTGTGATTGTGATGTTTGGGAGATGTTTTCTTTTCTTCAGACGCTTATTCCGGATATGCTGCAAACACTGAAAGATACAAGAACGGGTTCACCAGGATATTTGGGAGAAAACTATACCAATGAAAATGGAATTCTTGTAAATGATACCTGCCATGAGGAGTGGAATTGCATTCTAGACAAAATGATATTTTTATGGCGAGAAGCGGAGAAAGATACATGCTCACAAAAGAATCCATTTGATGAAGCGCATTCCAAAGCAATGGATGAATTTACGGAACGATTTGGATTATTTGGAAATGAACTTCAAACCGAGAAAGAATTAGAGGAAAATAGAAAGCGCGGTGGCGGAGGAACAATTCATTTTATGGATGAGTTGCCTGAGTATAAAGAGATTTCCGATAAATATCGCGAAGAAGAAAATCGTTTGGAAGAATATAGAAGAAAGTGTAAGGATGAAGCTATAGATATGCTTAAACAATATTTCTATGACCTGTGGGATTGAGTTATTAGTAAATCTTAAACCAAAAGTTTAATGCAATTAGTAATAGAATCCGTTATACTAATCATCTACAGGTAAACTTGTGATTCGGGATGGAAGAAAATTACGGAGGTACAAAGAGATGGAACCAATGTATTTGCAGGTCCTACAAAAAGAAACAGGAAGACAGATTAAGAAACTGCTCGTGGAAAATGGTTATACCGTGAAAGACGTGCAGAATGCTATGGGATTTGAAAATCCACAAGCAGTCTACAAATGGATTTCAGGTAGATCATTACCGAGCTTAGACAATTTTGTAATCTTAAGCAGATTACTGCACACCAGCATAGAAGATATCCTCGTCATTGACGGGGATATTGTTCGTTTATGGGGATTTTCCGTTAAACTGTTAGTACAATGACAAACTTAGCGGAAGGCTTTATGCTGATATCAGAACAGGAGAAATCAGGAAAAGTAGAGAGGAGAAAAGATACGCAAACAATGACATCAGCATATGCAAATAAAATGCTTAAGAGTTTGGAAGAGGATAAGGCTTTCTGGCTGAACAAGGAGGAAGAGGCCTGCACATATGTTGCGGCAATTAATGAGGAGCCAGTTGTTCCTGATTATGATTATGTCGAGGTCGCAACAACAATTGCTGCGCTAGATGAGAAGATTGCTATTATAAAGCATGAACTTAATGTAACTAATGCAAACGCAAAGGTTCTAGTAGGTGATGTAACAATGAGTATAGATAGCATTCTTATTAAGATGGCACAGCTGAATAGAAGAAAAACGGTATTAGACGTAATGCGTAAACGATTGCCTAAATCCAGAGAAGAACAACGTTCTTATATGTCACGTAATTCGGTTCCTGAGTATAGATACATTAATTACGATTTGGAACTAGTTAAAAACGAGTATGAACTTGTGTCTAAGTCGATTATGGAAATGCAAATGGCACTTGATAAATATAATCAAACGGTACAGTTTGAAGTAGACATCTAAATGAAATATCCGTACAAGGCTTCATGAGATTGATAGTTGATCCAGGAGGTTCGTGTTCATTGTTAAGGTATATTTGTTATTCGTTATTTGTTATCAGTTTTTGTTTAACGTGAATAACATCAGAAAGCATGATTTCTTGACAGTTGCGTTGTAGAAAACCTGCAGGAAACTGCGTGTGGAGGTTCGGTTCTAAACACAAAACTGTGGAAAGTCTTTGGATTTTCCACAGTTATTTTTATGTGAAGTTGATAGAACCCATACTAGTAATATTGGATAAGTGACCAGTCACAATATTTATGCTAGTTCAAACTGAATTAGAAGAATAGTAGGGGTGGATTGCATTAGCTAAATAAATATGTTTACAGCAGGGGCGGCTGTGCTAGGCTGTTCTACCGAAGGCTCTGATTGAGAGGGATTATCTATAATCGGGGCCTTTTCTTTTGCCTTCAAGCACAGTTGCGGGTCATGCTGTCAACATATAGAAAACTGTTCGCCAAACAGAATAAAAATTAATTGAAATTATTCGCGGTTAGGAATACACTAAGAGTGATATAGTGTCGCATTTATTATGGAGGATGTGGAAATACAAATACGGACTATAAGAATATGCATAGTGTAGTATAAGAAAAAGTGTTACTTGAGAATTAATTGAATAAGGAGCATTTATTATGATTTATTTCGATTTAGATAATACGTTGATTGATTACAATTCTTCAGAGAGAAAAGCGATAGAGTTCATATTTAAAGAAAAATATGGACTGGTATTAAATAATAATCAAACAGATTATTGGAGTAAGATTTCTAGAAAGTATTTTGATTATTATTTATCAAAACAGATAACTTTCGAAGAGCAAGGAAAAAATCGATTTATTAAAATGTTAAGTTATTGTGGGTATGTGGAAAATGAAAAGATTGCAATGGAATTGTTTGAAGAGTATCAAAAACAATTAGAAAATAGTTGGATTTTATTTGATGATGTGGTTGATATGCTACATTCATTGGAAGGATATCGACTAGGTATCATAAGTAATGGGAAATCTATACAGCAAAGAGCAAAGTTGAGTTGTACGAACATTGAAAAATATTTTGAAATAATTCTTATTTCAGAAGAAACAGGATTTGCAAAACCTTCGGTTGATATTTTTTATGAGGCGGTCAAACAGTCAGGCGAGAAAATTGATTCAGTTATATATGTTGGTGATAATATAAAAACAGATATTTTGCCATGTGAAAAAATTGGAATGAAATGTGTACTTGTGGATAGAAATAGTATATGTGAGAAAAATATATGTAAAATTAAGAATTTATATGAAATACATAATGTATTACTCAACGACATTGGGCAGTATAATACTGAACTTTCTATAAGAAGTTCTGCTCAATAAAAAACAAGAACTAAAAACATCTAAATATTACTATCTCAAACTTCCCATACTGAAAAGTGTGCTGAACCTTGAAAATTCAATATTTTAGCCAATAAAAAGTAAACGATGAAACGAAGGTACCTACCAAACCTAAATCAATATCGATATACTATGATCATAGTATATTTGTTAAAAAAGTTGAGCCTAAACTTTTTTGACTAAGATATGGGAGGTACAGATTATGGCTACAAATACTACAGCAGTTGCAAAGCAGGTTCGCTTGCAACAGTGGGCTCAACAGATCACGGATTGCCAGAACCGTCCTGTCGGAATGAAAGTGATTGACTGGTGTGATGCTAATGGCATTATATTACCAAAGCTGACTACTATTACCGGCTTAAGCAGGTTCGGGCATTCTGTTTGGAATCTATGGAACAAAAGAAAACTTCTTTCGTTGAACTACCCACACCAACAGAATCCGTTAACACATATAATTCGCAGACAGCGATTTTAGACAATGAAACTGTTGCAATAATCCATTTCCCAAGCGGCATTTCTGTAGAACTGAAACAGTCAGTTCCAGATTCATTGATCCGTACCTTAGTTGAGGCATCGACCTATGTTAAATGATGCAACAGGATTCAAAAAAATCTACCTTGCGGCGGGATTATCCTCAGTTTATTTTTATCCTCAGCTTTTTATTTTTCTCCACAATTATCGTGTAAATACCTTCAAAGCTGAGGATAATTATTATCTTATTCCACAAAGTCTGGCTAATTCTTCTTCATTATCCAGCCATTCAGCTGTTTCGGATATATCAACACTATTGTTTTCCATTGCCGCTTTCAGCATTTCTATCGATGGAGAAGCGTATATGCGGGTTGTTTGAGTAGATGTATGTCCAAGTATTCTAGATACAAGTTCAAGCTCAACACCACTTTGATATAGCCCGCAAGCCCTTGTTCTCCTGAGCATGTGAGGATACAACTTTTGCGGAAGCTTGGCTTGGATGCAGACGAAATCATTAATATGAAGATGTTTCAAAACGAGGCTAAGTATCCAGTGGATAAAGCAAAGGGAAGCGCAGCAAAGTACGATCAATTATAAAATCTGAAAGGTGGAGAGTATATGCAATTACCATGTTCCGAAGAACTGAATATTGAATATCTTGGTCGTCTTTTTGACAATACCAATGAGTGCTATAAGTTCTTTTGGTTTAAGGCAATTGTAGCAAAGGTCACCGAAGGAAAACAAGAGATATCCTATGAGGAACTCGTAGATGAAATGATAGCTGATGCTTGGTATATGGTCACAGAATATCATCTGAATCTTGGACCGAAGGATACTTTGGAAGCAGTAGTAAATCTAATTAAACAGAAATATCCAGAGCTAAAATCCTGTGAAAAAAAGACTGCAATTTTGAATCTGCTGAAAAATACTCAGGATCGAGATATAAATAGCAAGAAGCGTACGCTTACTTACAATGTTCCATATCGTCTACAGTCGCCATTTATGCCGTCTATGAAGGGAAAAGAATGGGATGTTTCTGAAAGTAATTTGATTGCTAAGATTAACCAAGAGCAGCGGCTTATGTATTACTTCACTGCGCTGAATGGTTTATCTACATCAATTATTGTGAACGACGATTGGGCTAATTACATAATTAAAAATCAGGAAATCATCAGAGGTTGGCTGGAATACAATATGATTTTATACATCCAGAAGAGGAATCCAAGTGTTCCAGGAATAGCGGACAAGCTATATCCACCTCAGGAGCGTAAGCTTGAAAAGGTTAAGAAATACTGGAAGCTTATTATTGGATTGGAACCTGTTCGTGAGATATACGGAAATGAGATTTTGACAGAAAAAGATATTTCTATCGATCACTTTGTTCCGTGGTCTTATGTGGCGCATGATGAGATGTGGAATTTAAATCCTACGACAAAGACTATCAATAGTTCAAAGAGCAATAATCTTCCAGATTGGGAGACTTACTTTGAACGATTAGCAAGGCAGGAATATCAATCTTACCAATTGATGTGGAAGTATGATCAGGTTCATAAGGAATTTGAAAAGTGTGCGAAGGAGCATATTAATAGCGATGATATTAAATATCGTGTATATCACCAAGGTTTGGAATATAACGAATTTGCAGGAGAACTGAAATCGGTTATTTTGCCAGTTTATCAATCCGCAAAAAACTGTGGATTTAGTAGCTGGCAGTATCAGATGGGGGAGTAAATGAAGGTCTATAACAAATTAGTGCGAGATAAAATTCCAGAAATAATTGAAGCGGATGGGAAAACTTGTAAAACAAAAATTCTTTCTGATGAAGAATACATTGCTGCGCTCGAAACAAAGTTAAATGAAGAGGTTGCAGAGTATCAGGCAGATAAGAATCTAGAAGAGATGGCAGATGTGCTAGAAGCGCTTCAGGCTATTTGTGTAGCGAGAGGATATAGCTTGGATGAGCTTGAGGCTATGAGAGCAAAGAAGGCGGAAGAACGAGGCGGATTTTCTGACAAGATATTTTTAGAATATGTAGAGTAGAGGTGGAAGCATGATAAACGAAATGCGACAAGGGTTTGAAACTGCATATATTGATGGCTCGGTTGTATCTAATGCAGCATATCGACCTCAGTTTGTATCGAATAATCACAAAGAAGGAAAAAAGGTACTCTCATCCATAGAGGATGCTACAGGCTGTAAACTGACAGAGCTTAAGGAATTGTGCCAGAGAATTGTAGCCAATCGTAATAGACCAAAGCGTGAGCCTATTATTGATGGCTATGGTGGATTTCTTTTCTTTGGTAAGGAGGGAAAGCCAATGGTGGCACTTCATTGGAAGAAGTACATTCAGCATGCTAGGGACAAGTATAATCACCAGCATGCTTTGCAGCTTCCACCGATTACGCCACATATATGTAGACATACCTTTTGCTCGAATATGGCACGTCAGGGAATGAATCCAAAGACGCTTCAGTACATCATGGGACATTCGGATATAGCAGTGACCATGAATGTGTACACGCACTTAGGATTAGATGATGCCAGAGAGGAACTTGTCAGATTAAAAGAGGCCAGAAATGTAATGAAAATGAAAGGTGTAATGTAGACTAGCATGACGCAGCTGTTTTCAACTTTGCTTTTTGTAACACAAAAATAACACTTTTGCCCATAAAAATATGGGAAAAAGCATCAATTTTTATCAAAAAACAAATGTTAGTCTGCCAAATGCACCACCTCGCAAAACCAGTATTTATAAGGTTTTGAGGGCTTTTAGGAGGATACATAAAATATGCTAAAAATCTTATTCATCTGCCACGGCAGTGTTTAATGGATGCTGTGAAAGCCTAGGCTTTAAAGGATTTTTTGATGATTGACGAATAATTTACACCTTATTTATACCTTTGGAAGACCGGATCGGAATAATAGAGAAATAAAGAAATAGATAAATATAACAGGAAGCAATTTTGTCATATTGGAAATAATTAAAATTTGCTGAACCGTGTTGATTTTATTGATTGAGTATAATAAAAGTAAGAACAGAAACTTCCATGTTTGAAGCGGTTACCAGAATTGACAAAGAAATGCAAGTTAGCCAATCCGGTAGTCCAGTATATTTTTTCATTGTCACCCGACGTTTTTACAAAACATATACTTATTCCGCTTGATGCGTCATTCTTGTTCTGAAAACAGGAACAGAATCCTTACAGCGACTGTAAGTGTTATTTATTGTGCTTCTGTGCTATCATTTACCCAGAAATGGATAGGAGGCATTCACATGAAACCAATTTTGAATATTGAAAATCTTACCAAAGTCTATGGGACGTTGCCAAACCAGACGAGAGCACTGAACGGAATCACTTTTCAGGTCATGCCGGGAGAGTTTCTCGGTATTATGGGAAGCAGTGGTTCCGGCAAATCCACGCTTCTCAACTGTATTGCAACTGTGATTCAGCCTACAGGTGGAAGCATTCAGGTGGAGGGAGATACTCTGCAATCCCTCAAGGAAAAGGCTCTTGCCGAGTACCGTGGCAAAAAAGTTGGTTATCTATTCCAGAACTTTGAATTGCTGGACAACCTGACTGGCAGGGAAAATATCCTGCTCCCGACTTCCTTGCATGGGGTAGCCGAAACAGAAAGCAGCCAGCGGCTGAAGCAGTTGGCTGACTATCTGGAAATTTCTGATGTTCTGGATAAGTTTCCGTCCAAGATGTCCGGTGGCCAGCGTCAGCGTGTTGCGGCAGCAAGGGCTCTGATCTTACATCCCCAAATGATCCTTGCCGATGAACCGACGGGTGCGCTGGATTCTAAGAACGCAAGAAGTCTTATGGAGAAGCTGTCCGGCCTGAATCGTGACGAACAAGCTACGATCCTGATGGTAACCCATGATTCCAATGCCGCCAGCTT
>NZ_QTWM01000010.1:0-1614 GCF_003461125.1 Roseburia sp. AF22-2LB | reverse complement strand
CTGTTCATCCAGGATGGCGTGATCTTTCATGAGCTTCGGCGTGGAGACGAAAGCCAGCAGGAGTTCTACGGGCGCATCCTGAAGGTGATGGCGCAACTGGGAGGGGGCAGCGCAAATGTTCTCTAATCTCATTCTTCGGAACAGTCGCCGCAGCCGAAAGGAAAACGGTCTGTTTTTCAGCTCCCTGGTGATTTCTATTGTTGCCTTTTACATGATTCTTTCCATCTCCACTCAAGATGTGATGCTCTTTTTGCAGAAAATGGAGAGTGACGCAGTTGACAAACTCCTGCTTCTGATTCCTGCGTTTTATGGGATGACCCTCGGTATTCTGTTCTTTTTGATCTATTTTGCCTGCAAGTATCAGTTCGAGTGCAGACGGCATGAGTTTGGTGTTTATCTAATGTTGGGGATGCGTAGAAGTAAACTGTTTGGTATGCTTCTGGCGGAAGATTTCCTGACCAGTATTCTTGCCATGCTCATAGGATTACCTGTGGCTGTGGTGCTTTCAGAAATTGTCAGTCTTGTCACCGCCAAGCTGGTAGGCATGGGGATCATCGGTCATCAGTTTTCTTTATCCTGGTTTGCGATTGAATGGACGCTGGCAGGATTTCTGGCAATTAAGCTGACGGCACTTCTGATTTTGAGTGGACGAATCAGCCGCCAGGAGATCGGTACTTTGCTATCCCAGCCAACGAACCGCCCCAAAAAGCAAATGCCATCTGTTATCTATGGACTGGCTGCTATATGCGGAAGTGTGATGTTGGCAGTGGCTTACTACATGGCGATTCAGGGAATTGCATGGACAAAGGTAAGTATGATGGGACTGACTTTGCTGTTGGGCATAGTTGGTACGATGCTGCTTTTCTATGGGATGCGTGCACTGATTGCTTTGATTGTTAAGAAAGGAAAAGGAAATAAGCAGCTTCATGTATTTACCTTCCGGCAGATTCAGGAGAATGTCATTCATCAGTCAAACTCCATGGCCATCAGCTCCCTGCTGATTCTGGCGGCGCTGTGTTGTTTTGGTGCGGGCGTAGGAATTGCAGGAACGAATAGCCTGTCTTCTGGCCATGTAATCGACTATACTTTTGAAGATCATACTGCAGAAGATTCATCGCAGGTTCTTCCGAATATAAAGGCAGCCCTGAAAGAAAACGGTTTGGAAAATCAATTTTCAGAGCTTTTTGAAATGAGGGTTGGGCGTATTCGCACCACAGAAGATTATGATAATGCCTACAGCATGGACGCTGTTATGGACTCTCTTCGGAGCCTGCCCCAGTCGGAAGACCGGGATGTCCTTCTGAACAATCTTGGTTATGCCACATACCCATATTTGATTTGTTTATCGGACTATAATCGTTTGTTGGAATTGTCCGGCAATCCGGCTCTCCAATTAGGCGAAAAGGAGGCCGCTGTCTATATTGATACAGAGTTTACTACGGTAAGTCGTACCGCAATGCTGAACCAAGTATTGGCCGGACAGCCCAAGGTGGAACTGGATGGTAGTCCGATTCATCTTACAGGAGAGGTTCAGTCTGTGAATTTGGTCACGGACCGTTCTATAACCTTGTCCTTTGCATTGATTCTTCCGGATGAAGCATTCCTATATTATAG